>JBARBX010000304.1:0-8231 GCA_049793535.1 Steroidobacteraceae bacterium
GTCCCGGACCCTTCTTGTGCAGGCGAACCTCGGCGACGTCGCGGGTGTGCATGCGAATGGCCACCGCCTTGAGGTTCAGCAGAATGTCGACGACATCCTCCTGGACTCCCTCGATCGCGGTGTACTCATGCAGCACGCCTTCGATTTCGATCTCGGTGATGGCGGCGCCCGGCAGCGACGACAACAGCACCCGGCGCAGGGCATTGCCCAGCGTGTGACCGAAGCCGCGCTCGAACGGTTCGATCACGATGCGCGCGTGACGCGGTGACACGGGCTGTACTTTGACGACCCGGGGCTTCAAAAACTCATTGATCGATCCCTGCATGGAAGACCTCGCTAACTAACCGGGGACAACGCAGCAAATGGCTGCGGTTGGGTAAGGCCCAAAATCTCTACTTCGAATACAACTCGACGACCAGACTCTCGTTGATGTCCGGCAGAATCTCCTGCCGATCGGGAACCGACTTCAGGATCCCGGAGAACTTCTTGTCGTCCACTTCCACCCAATCGGGAAAGCCGACCTGGGTCGCGATGGTGAGGGCGGCCTGGATGCGCGTCTGCTTCTTGGCCTTTTCGCGCAAGCTGATCACATCGCCGGCCTTGCACTGGTAAGAGGCGATGTTGACCAGTTTGTCGTTCACCGCGACCGCCTTGTGGCTCACCAGTTGGCGCGCCTCGGCGCGGGTGGCGGCGAATCCCATCCGGTAGACCACGTTGTCCAGCCGGCATTCCAAGAACTGCAGCAGGGTCTCGCCCGTGGCCCCGGGGCGGCCCGCGGCCTTCTGATAGTAATTGCGGAACTGGCGCTCCAGCACCCCGTACATGCGGCGCAGCTTCTGCTTTTCGCGCAGCTGCAAACCGTACTCCGACAAGCGCTGCTTGCGCTCGCTCTTCACGCCGCCCGGCGGCACCTCGAGCTTGCACTTCGACTCCAGCGGCTTGACGCCGCTCTTCAGGAACAGGTCGGTTCCCTCGCGACGAGACAGCTTGCACTTCGGACCGGTATATTTTGCCATTACAAACCCTTGAGCCTTGGAGGCTTAGACGCGACGCTTCTTCGGAGGACGACAACCGTTATGGGGGATGGGAGTCACGTCTTCAATGTTCGTGATCTTGAGCCCGCATCCGTTCAACGCGCGAACCGCCGATTCGCGGCCCGGGCCGGGGCCCATCACGCGCACCTCGACGTTCTTGACACCGTGCTCCTGCGCCGCCACGCCGGCACGTTCCGCCGCAACCTGAGCCGCGAACGGGGTCGACTTGCGGGAGCCGCGGAATCCGCAGCCGCCCGACGTCGCCCAGGACAGCGTATTGCCCTGCCGATCGGTGATGGTGATGATGGTGTTGTTGAACGACGCATGGACGTGCGCGATCGCATCCAGCACGTTCTTGCGGACCTTTTTCCGGGCCGGTTTGACAGCGCCACCTGCGCCGGCTTGATTCGCGTTTTGTTTCTGTTCAGCCATGGTGTTTCTCTTAGACCTTGCCCGGCGGCGCGTTCATCTTCACCGCCTGCTTGCGCGGGCCCTTGCGGGTGCGGGCATTGGTGCGCGTACGCTGCCCGCGCATCGGCAACCCCTTGCGGTGCCGGATGCCCCGGTAGCAGCCCAAATCCATCAGGCGCTTGATGTTCATCGATACTTCGCGGCGCAGATCGCCTTCCACCGCGAATTTCGCCACCTGGGAGCGCAGCGACGCCACCTCGGCATCGGTGAGATCCTTCACCTTGACGTGGTACTTCACGCCGGCTGCGTCGCAAATGCGCGCCGCGCGGCTGTTGCCAATGCCGAAAATATGGGTCAATCCGATGATCACATGCTTGTTCATCGGTATGTTGATGCCGGCGATACGCGCCATCTAGATCTCCACCCGCGCCCACGAAAAAAAGCGCGATAGTATATTAGAAAAAGCTCTATATATCAATTTGCTAGCCCTGACGCTGCTTGTGCCGGGCGTCCGACGAACAAATGATGTAAACGATGCCGCGTCGCCGCACGACTTTGCAGTTCTTGCAGATCTTCTTGACCGAAGGACGAACTTTCATTTCTTACTCCCGATGCCCCGCAGACTGGATTTCTTCATCAATCCCTCATATTGGTGCGACATGACGTGGGACTGCATCTGCGCGACGAAATCCATGACGCCGACGACGATGATCAACAAGGAGGTGCCGCCGAACTGGAAAGGAACGCTCGGATTCACCATGCGAATGATTTCAGGCAGCAAGCACACGGCCATGATGTAGAGGCCGCCCCACAGGTTCAGCCGGGTCAGTACCTTGTCCAGGTACTCGCCGGTTTGCTGCCCCGGACGAATCCCAGGAATGAAGGCGCCGGCCTTCTTGAGGTTCTCCGCCGTATCGCGCGCGTCGTAGACCAAGGCCACGTAGAAGAATGCAAAGCCGATGATCAGCAGCGCGAACAGCAGTACATGCAGCGGCTGGCCGTAGCCCAGGACGACGGCGATCTTTTGCAAGGTCCTTTGGATGGCGTTCGGGTTCGGGCTGTTGCCGAAGAATTGCGCGATCGTGGCCGGAAACACCAACAGGCTCGAGGCAAATATCGGCGGTATCACGCCGGCCATATTGAGCTTGAACGGCAGATGCGTGCTCTGCCCCTGCATCATGCGCCGCCCAACCTGGCGCTTGGCGTAGTTCACCTGGATCTTGCGCAGCGCCCGCTCGATGAACACGCAGAACAGGGTCACCAGGATGACGACGACCAGGATCAGCAGCACGATCAGCGGATTCATTTCGCCGGAGCGCACCATCTCGAGGGTGTTGCCGATCGCACGCGGCAGACCGGCGATGATGCCGGCGACGATGATCATGGTGATGCCGTTGCCGATGGCGCGCTCGGTCATCTGCTCGCCCAGCCACATCACGAACAAACAACCGGTGGTGATCGATATGGTGGCGACGAATAGAAACTGCGGCCCAGGGTTCGGCACCAGATTGCCGCCGGAATTCTGAATGGCCAGGGCGGCGCCGAACCCCTGGAACGCGGCGAGTCCCACCGTGCCGTAGCGCGTGTACTGCATCAGCTTGCGCCGGCCCGACTCGCCGTCCTTGCGGATCTGGTTCCAAGGCGGATACACCATGGAGGCCATCTGCACGATGATCGACGCGGTGATGTAGGGCATCACATTCAGCGCGAATATGCTGAAGCGCTGCAGGGCCCCGCCGGAGAACATGTTGAACATGCCGAGCAGCGTGCCGTTCTGGGTCGAGAAGAACGCGGCGAACCGGGCCGCGTCGATGCCCGGCACCGGAATGAAGGTGCCCACCCGATACACGATCAGCGCACCCAGCAGGAACCACAGACGCTTGCGCATTTCCGCAAAACGCGTCAGGTCTCCAAGAGCTGCGGTGGGGTTGCTGGCGGCCACGGTTTCCTTAGACCTCGAAACGCCCGCCGGCCGATTCGACCGCTTTCCGGGCGCCCTTGGTCGCAGTTACGCCCGCGTCCTTGACGGTGTAGGCCTTGGTGACCTTGCCGGATAGGATGATTTTCACGAGCTTCGTGCTTTCCGGAACCAGGTTCGCCCCGATCAATCCGGCCAACGTCACCTCGGCGCCGGCGACCCGCATCAGATCGGACAGCGTCAATTCGGCGCGCGAGGCCTTCATGGCCGAACGGAAGCCGACCTTCGGCAGGCGCCGCTGCAGGGGCATCTGGCCGCCTTCGAATCCGACTTTGTGGTAGCCGCCCTTGCGCGCGCGCTGTCCCTTGACGCCGCGACCGCAGGTCTTGCCCTGGCCGGCGGAGGCGCCGCGGCCGACCCGCAGGCGGGTGCGCTTCGATCCGGCGCCCGGCTTGATGGTATTTAATCGCA
Source organism: Steroidobacteraceae bacterium (assembly GCA_049793535.1). Taxonomy (GTDB): domain Bacteria; phylum Pseudomonadota; class Gammaproteobacteria; order Steroidobacterales; family Steroidobacteraceae; genus Bog-1198. The sequence goes on from JBARBX010000304.1 coordinate 3,835, forward strand.
TTAGGCTCTCTCTACTTTCAGCATGTGGCTGGCCGCGTTGATCATGCCGCGATTCGACGGCGTGTCCGCGACCGTGACCGTGTGGCCGATGCGCCGCAATCCCAACCCCTTGGCCGAATTGCGGATGCTGGCCAACTGGCCGTACAGGCTTTTCGTCAAAGTGACCCTGACTGACTTGTCGGACATGATCTTAGCCCACCAGTTCCGCGACGCTCTTGCCGCGCTTGGCGGCGATGTCATCCGGCGTGCGCAGCTTGGCCAGCGCATCCATGGTCGCGCGCACCACGTTGATGGGATTGCGCGAGCCGTAGCTCTTCGCCAGCACGTTTCTCACGCCCGCGCACTCGAACACCGCACGCATGCCGCCGCCGGCGATCACGCCCGTGCCGTCCGCGGCCGGCTGCATGTACACGCGGGTGGTTCCGTGCCGGCCTTTGACCGCGTAAAACAGGGTGTCGTTCTTCAACGAGACGGTGACCAGGCTCTTGCGCGCCTGCATCATCGCCTTGGAAATCGCGACCGGTACCTCGCGCGCCTTGCCGTAACCGAATCCGACGCGCCCGGCGCCGTCGCCCACAACCGTGAGCGCGGTGAAGCCGAATTGCTTGCCGCCCTTGACCACCTTGGCCACCCGGTTGACCGCGACCAGCTTTTCGAGCAGGTCATCGCCGGACATGGGTTTTTCTACTCTCGCCATAGCCACCTGACCTTTTGGTTAGAACTCGAGACCCGCTTCGCGAGCGGCCTCTGCCAGCGCTTTGACGCGCCCGTGATACATGAAACCGGAGCGGTCGAAGGCGACCTTGGCTATCCCCGCGGCCTTGGCGCGCTCCGCGATGGCGCGGCCCACGGCCTTGGCAGCCTCGATGTTGCCGGTGGCTTTCAACGCGCCGCGCACGTCCTTCTGCAGGGTGGACGCCGCGACCAGAACCTTGTCGCCCGCGGCGGCGAAGATCTGCGCATAGATGTGCTGGGGCGTGCGGTGCACCGACAGGCGCAGCGCGGCAAGCTCCTTGATCTTTACTCGGCCCCGGCGCGCACGGCGCAGGCGGGTGTCTTGTTTGGTCAATTTCATGGTTACTTCTTCTTCGCCTCTTTCAGCGAAATCTTCTCATCGGTGTACTTCACGCCCTTGCCCTTGTAAGGCTCCGGCCGCCTGAAGCCGCGAATCTCCGCCGCGGTCTGGCCGACACGCTGAATATCGATGCCCTTGACGACGATCTCGGTCTGGCTGGGCGCTTCGATGGTGATGCCGTCGGGAATCGCATAGTTGATCAGGTGCGAGTAGCCCAGAGTCAAGGTCAGGCTCTTCGCCTGGACCGCCGCGCGGTAGCCGACGCCGACCAGCTCGAGCTTCTTCTCATACCCCTTGGTGACGCCCGTGACCATGTTCGCGAGATGCGCGCGGGTGGCGCCCGCGATGGCGTTCAAGCCTTCGGCGTCCGCAGCCGCCGCCACATCGGTCTCGACCTGCAGATGCTTGTCCTGCTGCACGACCTTGATGCCGCTCTTGATCGCGAGCGTGAGCGTGCCCTTGGCGCCCTTCACCGTAACGGCATCGGCGCCGATCGTGGCGCTGACACCTTGCGGGAGATCGACCGGCATTTTTGCGACTCGTGACATGTACCTACCTCTAGCCTCTTGGACGGCCCTTACTGGACAACGAAGAGCACTTCGCCGCCGGTGCCGGCTGCGCGCGCCTGTGCGTCGGACATGATGCCCTTGGGCGTGGAAATGACCGCCACTCCCAATCCGCCCAGAACCTTGGGCAATTCATCCTTGCCGCGATAAATGCGCAGCCCCGGACGGCTGATGCGCTCGATGCGGTCGATGACCGGCCGGCCGTCGTGATACTTGAGCTCGATCGACAGCGTGCTCTTCGCGCCCGTGGAGTCGACGCCGTAGCCGCCGATGTAGCCCTCGTCCTTCAACACCTTGAGGATGGCCAGCTTCAGCTTCGAGGCGCCCACACCCACCGTGGGTTTACCCGCGGATTGGGCGTTGCGAATACGCGTCAGAAGATCGGCAATGGGATCAGTCATGCTCATAGTGCGCGCCTCACCAGCTCGCCTTCGAAAGGCCGGGGATCTCGCCGCGATTGGCGGCCTCGCGCAGCTTGGTACGCGCCAGTCCGAACTTGCGGTACACGCCGCGTGAACGCCCGGTGATCGAGCAACGGTTGCGCTGCCGGGTCGCCCCCGCATCGCGCGGCTGCTTCTGCAATTCCGCTTGCGCGGCTTCGCGCGCTTCCGCTCCGGTCTTCGGATTGCGGATCAGTTCTTTGAGCTCGGCGCGGCGCGTAGCGTATTTCTTCGCTACCTTGAGGCGTTTCTTCTCGCGCATGAGCATGTTCGTCTTGGCCATGGGCTATTACCCTACTTGCGGAACGGAAAGTTGAAGGCTTCTAGAAGCGCGCGCCCGTGCTTGTCGTCGCGCGCGGACGTGGAAATGGTGATGTCCATTCCACGGATTTGATCGATTTGGTCGTACTGAATCTCGGGGAAAATGATCTGCTCCTTGACTCCCAGGCTGTAGTTGCCGCGGCCGTCGAAGGAGCGCGTGCTGATGCCCCGGAAATCCCTGATGCGCGGAATGGCGATGCTGACCAGGCGATCCAGGAACTCGTACATCCGGTCGCCGCGCAAGGTCACCTTGCAGCCGATCGCCTGGCCGTCGCGAACCTTGAAGGTCGCCACCGACTTCTTGGCCTTGGTCACCGCGGGCTTCTGTCCGGTGATCTTCGCCATGTCGGCGGTCGCCGCGTCCATGACCTTCTTGTCGGCCACGGCCTCGCCCACACCCATGTTGACCGTGATCTTGAGGATGCGCGGCACCTGCATGGTGTTCTTGAGCCCGAGCTTCGTCTTGAGCTCCGGCACGAGCTTGTCGTGGTAAATCTTCTTCAGTCTTGCTGCCATGTGAATTACTCGTTACCTGGTCGCACTATTTGGCGTCGACCATTTCCTTGTTCGACTTGAATATTCGGACCTTGCGGCCGTTCTCGAGCGCCTTGAAACCGATGCGATCGCCCTTCTGGGTCGCCGGGTTGAATACCAGCACGTTCGATACGTGCAACGGCGCCTCGCGCTCGATGATGCCGCCCTGAACGCCCGCCTGCGGGTTCGGCCGCTGATGCTTCTTGGACATGTTCAGTCCCTCGACGCGCACGCGGTCGTCCGCCAGTACTTCGATGACGGCGCCTTTGCGCCCCTTGTCCCGGCCGGTGATCAGCACCACCATGTCGCCCTTGCGAATCTTCCGCATCACAGCACCTCGGGTGCGAGTGAGATGATCTTCATGAACTGCACATTGCGCAGCTCGCGCGTCACCGGTCCGAAGATACGGGTGCCGATGGGCTCCAGCTTGTTGGTCAGGAGCACCGCCGCATTGGTGTCGAAACGAATCAGCGATCCATCGGCGCGGCGCACGCCGCTCTTGGTGCGAACGACCACGGCGTCGTAGACCTCGCCCTTCTTGACTTTGCCGCGCGGAATCGCGTCCTTGACGCTCACCTTGATGACGTCGCCCACCGCGGCGTAGCGGCGCTTCGAGCCGCCGAGCACCTTGATGCACATCAGCCGCTTGGCGCCGCTGTTATCGGCCACATTCAATATGGTTCGCATCTGAATCATGTCGGCTCCTTATTCGGCGCGGGCGCGTTCGACGACGCGTACCAGCACCCATGATTTGCGACGCGACATCGGCCGGCACGGTTTTATGGACACCGTGTCGCCTTCCTTGCACTCGTTGCTCTCGTCATGCGCGAGCAGCTTGGTGGTGCGGCGGATGTACTTGCCGTAGGTCGGGTGTTTCACCAGACGTTCGACCGACACCGCAATGGTCTTGTCCATCTTGTTGCTGACGACCTTGCCGGTCAGCAGCCGCTGTCCCGGAACCGGGGCCGCGCCGGCAGGCGCCGCTTCGCTGGCTTGTACTTCGGTCGACATCACGCCTTACCTCCGCTTACCCTGGATTGGGCGAGCACCGTCTTCACACGCGCAATGTTCTTACGCACCTTCGCAAATTGATCGGGCTTTGCCGCCTGCCCCGTCGCGCGGGCCATGCGCAAATTGAACTGTTCGCGGCGCAGCTTCAGCAGCTCTTCGCCGAGATCCTTAGGAAGCTTCGCGCGCAAATCTTTCGCCTTCATGTACGCACCTTCATGTCCGAACCTGGCGCTTGACGAATGTCGTCGACACGGACAGCTTGGCCGAGGCCAGGCGGAACGCCTCGCGCGCGATCTCTTCGCTCATGCCCTCGATCTCGAACAACACCTTGCCCGGCAGCACCCTGGCGACCCAGTACTCGACGTTGCCCTTGCCCGAACCCATGCGCACTTCGAGCGGCTTCTGCGTGATCGGCACGTCCGGGAACACCCGGATCCAAATGCGGCCGCC
>JBARBX010000305.1:0-5507 GCA_049793535.1 Steroidobacteraceae bacterium
CGTCATCAGCGAGAGTCCCGCGGCCGGCACCAGTGTAGCGGCAGGTTCCGCGGTGAACCTGGTGATCTCCCGCGGACCGATGCAAGTGGCGGTCCCCAATGTTGTAGGAGATACCCAATCCTCGGCCACAACGGCCATTACCGGCGCGGGACTGACGCTTGGCACAGTCTCGCAAGGATTCAGCGGCACCGCCGCCTTTGGCAGCATCATGAGCCAAAGTCCGGCGGCGGGTACCGCAGCGACGTCGGGTAGTGCCGTCAATCTGGTGGTGTCGTCCACATTCGCCGCGCTCAGCGTCACGATGGTTTCGCCTCGTGCCGGTCACACCGCTACGCTGCTCAATAGTGGCGATGTGATCCTGATGGGCGGCGATGACAAATTCCCTAGCACAGGCACGACCTACGGCTCGGCTGAACTCTACAATCCCACGGCCAATACATTCGCCGCGATCAGCGCCTCGATGACCACGGCGCGGGAAAACTTTGCCGCTGCGTTGCTCCCGAACGGTCAGGTGCTGGTTACGGGTGGCTTCAATAACAATACACCCGACTTGAGCTCCGCCGAATTGTACGACCCGGTGGCCGGAACGTTTACCGCGCTCAACGCCGCTATGACCTCCGTTCGCAGTGCCCATACGGCAACACTCCTGCAGAGTGGCAAGGTTCTCATCACGGGTGGAACCGATCAGACTGGGAATGCGCTCAACAGCGCTGAGTTGTATGACCCGGTGGCGCAGACCTTTACGGCAATTACCGCGACGATGACGACGACCAGGCAAGGCCATACGGCAACCATGATTTCCGACGGAACGGTGCTCCTGACGGGTGGTTTCGACGCCAATAAGAACAACCTGAACACCGCGGAGATCTATGATCCCGTCGCCAACAGCTTCACCGCGCTGAGCGCCACGATGACCAGCGCGCGCGCCTTGCATCGGGCAGCGTTGCTCGCCAACGGCCAAGTGCTGATTACCGGCGGGGGTAGCGGACCCGAAGTGCTCGCATCCCTGACGGTGCTCAACACCGCCGAAGTGTACGACCCCACGGCCAAAACGTTCACGGGCGTGGTTGCTACTTTGACCGTACCCCGCGCCGGCCATACTGAAACGCTGCTTCCTGGTGGACAGATACTCATCACCGGCGGCGCCAGCAGCACCAACGGTGCAGCCCTCGCCACGGCAGAGCAGTCCGGCCCATGAGAGAGATCGAAATGAGAACCCTCTTGAGCGTAGGGATAGTCACCGTTTGTGGCGTTTTGCTGAGCGGATGCTTAGGGGCAGTGATCACGAGGAGCGCTGAATCGGAGGCAACGGGTAAACGCTACTCAGAACTCATGGCCTCTGCGACCGGCGCGCCGACCGGCAAAGGCCGTTTGTTCGTCTATAGAACTTCGGCGTCGACTCGACACGGGCTAGCGCTCAACTACGGTGTCACCACCAATGAATTCCCATGCGTCGTGGACAAGGGGGCCTATCTCTTAATGACCGAGGCGTATCTCAAGTTGGACCTCGATCCGGGCGTGCACGAGGTGTCGTGCCATGACGTCCTGTTTCGAAAGGGCTTTCCTCCCAAATTCGCCTATAGAAAGGGCACGGAAGTTTTGACTGTGGCGATAAGCCCGGCCGCAGATACCTATGTGAGAATCGACGAGATCGATGGCAAAGAGACGCCCGTGGCCGTGAGCCAGGTTGCCGCCGTGAAGGAAATTACGGGCTCCAGAGTGATGATCGTAGGGTGCAACATCGGCAGTCAGTTGCCCTGTCAGACCGAGTGAGACGCTACTGATGGTTGACGTAGCGGACACCGGTCGCCGTCAAGTGAAGCACCATTGTCTCGAGTATCTGCGATGGGCGTTCCTCGATCTCGATAATCGCATCGGCACCCGCTTGACGCGCCTGCTTCTTGAGCTCCGGTAAGGCCTCATCGAAGGTCGGCTTCACGAAGCCCGATTTTTCGAGATGAACGTCAAGACGGGCTATTCGCTTGAAGGGTACCTGAGGACTGCCGCTGCGGAAAACTTCAACCGGCGCATCCGCCGCGTGCGGCGGATAGCGATCGGCTAGAAATTCATAACGACTCTGGGTCGTCGCACACCCGGCGGCGATACCAAAGACCCACAAGGCCACAACCGCGCGGGTGACCAGCCGCTGCGACACTTGAAGATGAATCAATTGGCGGGTGCCGGCGTTGAAAGCTGTTTCGTGATCTCATCCAACACGGGCTTATCCCAATTCTTCTGACCGGCAGCTCCGACAAACGTCCGGGCCGTACGAATATCCACGCCCACCTTACCCGGAGCCGCCTCGCTCAACGTCACGCTCACCGTCTCGCCGCCGGAGCCGACGAAGACACCAAACTTACGCTCGCGCTTTCCCTCGATGTAGGCTGGATCTTCTTTCTTGATGGTGCAACCAATCACCGCCAGAGCATCCACCGCCGCCTTATGCACCGCAGTCATCGGCTGGTCGAAGGTGGCTTGCACCCCCTTATCTGCGGCTAAAGCGACTTCCGTCGTCAGCATAGCCAAGGTGACAAAAGCCAGCGCAAGCGCATATCGCGAGTTTGACAGTGACATACGTTCTCCCACAGTTATTACTTGGTCTTATTTCGCAGTATTTTCGTCAGTCTTCACCGAGCGCCGTATTGCGCCGGCACCGGTGATGTCGATGTTAGCTGAGTACAGCGTCAAACCGCATATTTTCTTAGAGCTTGAATTGCGTCCCTGCCGTCGACGCAGTCGGTGGCGATCAGCGGGCTGGAGTCATTCCCTCGACGGCACCGCTTCGACCAGCAACGCCAGCGCCTTGTACAGATCCTGCGTTCCCGGATCGTCGCCCTTGAAGTGGCCAAGCCGCACGACCACGAGGTCATGCGAGGGGATGATCACGGTGAATTGGCCGCCCGCGCCGGCCATGTAGTAGCTGTTCTTGGGAATGGGAATGGCGCCGTCGCCGTTGATCCAGAAGAATCCGCCATAGACCGGCTCGCCGTCGGCCACCCAGGCCGGCGCCAAGGTGCTCACGAATTTGACATACCCGGTGGGCAGAATCCGTTCACCGTTCCACATGCCGTCCTGAAGATACAGATTCCCCAGGCGCGCCCAGTCGCGCGCGCAGGCTAGATCGTAGCCCTGGGTGAGCAGATCTCCGAAGGGATCGGTTTCAATGACCATGCTGCGCACGCCGATCTTGTCGAACAGGGCGCGCTGGGGGAACGTCGCGTAGTCCCCGCCACGCCGCTCGACGGCCAGGCGAATGAGATAGTTGACGAGTACCGGGTCGGTGTTGCGGTAGCGGCCCACGGTATTGGGAGGCCATTCCAAGGGGCGCGTCGCGGCATAATGAAACGAGTTGACACTGCCCGTGTACAAGAAAAGATGGTCCGGATACGGCCCGGCGGCATCGTAGTCAGGATCGTAGGGGGCGCGGATGCGCAGTCCGCTCGACATGCGCAACAGATCGGCGATGCGAATCTTGGCGCGCGGATCGCCCGGCGATTGCCATTCCGGGACGGGCGCCGGTTGCCAGAGCCCGTATGCTCCCTGCCGGATGAGCACTCCCATGAGCGCGGCCGTCACGCTCTTGCCCATGGACCAACTCTCGAGCGGTGTGTGCTCGCCGATGCCCTTCGCATAGCGTTCGCCGATGATATGGCCGCGCCAGGTCACCACCACCGCGGCCGTCATTCCCGCGGGCGTGGCAAAGGCCAAGTCCAATGCCTGATTCACCTTGCGGGGGTCGAGGCCGGGAGGCACGTCTCCCGTCAGCTTGTCGCCCGTGGGCCACGCTTGGGTCGCGGGGTCAGGAAGCGCCGAAGGAATCGACCGGGGTTTGAAGTTAAGTTGGGTGGTTCCGATGGGAAAAGTCACGCAACCCTGATCGCCCACGTACTTGGCCACACGCACGGGGCCGCCGGGCACCGCGACGCTGACGGTCTTGGCGGCACGGTCGACGACGGGCTTGCCCAGTTTTGCGCGCTGCGCATACGGTGCCGTGAAGTAGCCGACATTCTCGGCGGCGAACTCCGGATCGAGTCCGGTGATGAAGAGGGCGGAGCACATGACTTGCGCGAAGCCGGCGGCGTGATGGTCGAGAGCATTGCCCGGGGGCGGCACATAGGCAGTCGGGAGCTCCAGAGCCTTGTCGCGGGCGAGCATGGCCGCAAGCGATGTAGGATCGGCCATCGATGCCCCGGTGCCTCCCAGTGCGAGCGATCCGACGAGAGCCAGACTTGCACCGCGGATGAAATTCAAAGTCGCTTTCTCCCTTGCGTTAGCGCCCCAACTTCTTCGCCAGGTGCGCACGCAGCCCGGCGATTTGTTCTGCCGACAACTCTCCCAGGATACCGCGCCGCTGCTCGGGAATGTGCGCCGTGACGCCCGGGTCGTCGCCGAACACGTACTGCTCGAAAAAGGCGCCCCAGGCGCGCCGCGTCGCCGGCGGCAGGGCGCGGATGCTGAGCATCCCGTGCAACAACCCGTCGAAAGCTGAATCCGCGAGTGCGCCGTCGCCGACCTTGTCATGCCACCAATAGTTCACCAGCACGTTGAACCGCTCGAGCGACTCGACGTGGTGCCACCAGAGCGGTGGAATGAACACGGCATCTCCCGGTCCCACTTCAGCGACCAGTGCGGCCGCCAGTGCCTCGCGAAACCTCGGGTATTTCGCCAAGTCGGGATTGCGCAACGATACCAGGCTCATCGCCGCCCCCGTCGGGGCAAAGTCCAGCGGGCCGATGTAAAGATTCGCAATCTGCTCGGGAGGAAACAAGGTGAAGCGGCGGCGCCCCGCGACGACGCAGCCGATGTTGTTCCACTCATCGACATGAGTGGGGGTGGTGATTTGATTGCCCAGCCAGATCCGCGGCTGCACGTTGACATCGACGATGCTCAGGGAGTTTTCGCCGGCGAAGCCCGGCAGGCAATCTCCGATGAGGGCGCTCTGCGCGGCAACGGCCGGCGACTTTGGGAACTGGGCATAGCGCAGGACCTGCTCGGCGACCGCCGCCAGCGGCAGGCGGTTGCGCAGGAAGTTGAATCCCGTCATGGTGTCGTTGTAGAACACCTGGCCGTCGATTTCCGGCGCCGTCAGCAACGCATCCACGGCTTTACCGCTGTCGAAACGATTGAGATAGCGGACCAGGGCTGCCGGCGAGTCCAGGCCCTGCTGCACGGCGGGCCAATCTCGCACGAGCCCGCGCAGGATCGCGGGCCGCTTGTCGGTGAGCACATCGCGGCGAATGGCCGCGGCATCGAGGCCGGAGTATTCGCGGATCGGCTGCGGAGCCTTCGCGGTGGTCACCAAAAGTAGACCTGCAGGCTGTCGGTCTTGCGGGGCGGCGGGATGTTCTCGAGCATTTCGCGATGATCGCGGTAATTGAGGGCGCTGCGATCGAGTAGGTTGTCGATGTCGCTCATACGATACTTGGCCTCCGTACCCTGCGGAGCGTGCAAGGTGTGGGGATCGGGAAAGATGCCCATGCCCGCCATGATGGAGTACCAGGAAAACA
>JBARBX010000306.1:0-2844 GCA_049793535.1 Steroidobacteraceae bacterium
CACCCGTGATCTGGAACATTTGCTTGTACTCAGGCTCCTGGCTGGCAAACTGAAAAACTTGGTCCGCGTAGGTCTGCATCTGCTGCGCCGTCGCATTGGGCGGGCCTTGGATATGCGCGAGTACCACGCCCTGGTCCTCCTCCGGCGCCAGTTCCGACTTGGTGAATTTGAAGCACGCCACCAGCACCAGCAACAGCAGCAAGGCCATGACGACAATGACCGGCCAGGTCTCGAGCAGCGCATGCAGCGCGCGGTGATAGCGGGCGCGGAACCACTCGAAATTTCGATCGATGGCCTGTACCAGACGCCCGGAATCCTGGCTCGAACGGAAAAACGTCGCGCACATCATGGGCGAGAGCGTCAGCGCCACGATTCCGGAGATCGCCACCGCACCCGCCAGCGAGAACGCGAACTCGGTGAACAGGGCGCCGGTGAGGCCGCCCTGAAAACCGATCGGCACGTACACCGCGACCAGCACCACCGTCATCGCCAGGATCGGGCTGCCGAGCTCGCGCGCCGCGACCAGCGCGGCACCTAGCGGCGACTTGTGCTCCTCTTTCATGTGCCGATCGACGTTCTCGACCACGATGATGGCGTCGTCGACCACGAGCCCGATGGCCAGCACCAACGCCAGCAGCGTCAACAGATTGATCGAGTAGCCCAATGCCAGCATCACGAAAAACGTGCCGACCAGCGACAGCGGCATGGCGATGACGGGAATGATGACCGCGCGTAAGCTTCCGAGAAACATGAAGATGACGATGGTCACGATGATCAGCGATTCCGCCAGCGTCTTGATGACCTCGACGATCGAGGTGTTGATGAACGCGGTCGAGTCGTAGACGATCTCGCCGGAGACGCCGGTCGGCAGCTGCGCCTGGATGTCGGGAAAGGCGGCTCGGACGCGCTTCGCGACGGTCAGGATGTTCGCCTGCGGCGCAACTTTGATGCCGATGAACACCGAGCGCCTGCCGCTGAATGCGACGTTCAGATCGTAGTTCTCGGCGCCGAGCGTCACGTTCGCGACGTCCTCCAGGCGCACGATCGAGTCGCCCACCTGCTTGACCACCAATTGCCGAAACTCTTCGACGGAATGCAGGTCGGTGCCGGCGGTCATGTCGACCGTGACCATCTGGCCCTTGCTGCTGCCCACCGCCGCCAGGTAATTGTTGTTGCCCAGCGCCGTGAACACGTCCTGGGCCGTGACGCCGTGCGCCGCGAGCTTCGCGGCATCCAGCCAGGCCCGCAGCGCGAATTGGCGCGCGCCCAGAATCTCCGCGGTTTGCACCCCTTCCAGCGAGTCGAGCTTCGGTTTGACCACGCGCACCAGATAGTCGGTGACGTTGTTGCTCGGGATGGTGGTGCTGTAGAAGCCCATGTACATCGCGTCGACGGTCTGGCCGACCTGCACGGTCAATACCGGCTGCTGCGCCTGGGGCGGCAACTGGTTCTTGACCGAATTGACCTGCGTGTTGATTTCGGTCAACGCGCGATTCGAGTCATAGTTCAGCCGCAAGGTCGCCGTGATCGTCGATGCGCCGGTGGTGCTGGCCGAGGACAGGTAATCGATGCCCTGCGCCTGGGCGATCGCCGCCTCGAGCGGCTGCGTGATGAAGCCGGCCACGGTCGCGGCGTCCGCGCCGTAGTAGGCGGTACTGATGGTGACGACGGCGTTTTCGGTGTGCGGATACTGATTGACCGGCAAGCTGCCGACCGAGCGTAAGCCCAGCACCAGGATCAGCAGGCTGATGACGATCGCGAGTACCGGGCGCCGGATGAAAATATCGGTGAAATTCATGGGCTCGTCTCATTGCTCCTGAGGCGCCGGGCTCTGGTCGTTCAACGGCTGCACACTGTTGTCGATGCGCAGCGGCGTGCCGTTCTTCAATTTGAGCTGCCCGCTGGTGACCACCATGGCCCCTTCGGATACGCCCTTCAGGATCGCGACTTGATCTCCCCGGGTCGGACCCGGAGTGATGAACACCTGCTGCGCCTGGAGCTGCGGATTGCCTTTCGCATCCTTCTTGTCAAGCGCGATGAACACGGTCGCACCGTACGGGTTGTAGGTGATCGCCGTTTGCGGAAGCGTCAAGTAATCCTTCTTCTCGCCCGAGTCCACCGCAGCCCGGCCGAACATGCCGGGCAGCAGCAGCTTCTTCGGATTCGCGATCGTGGCCTCGACCTGCACGTTGCGGGTGGTGGTATCGACCTTCGCATCGATCGCCGTCACCTTGCCGCTGAAGGACTGTCCCCGATAGGCATCGCTCATCACCGACACCGGCTGACCCACCGATATGCCGCTGACTTGTTGCTGGGGCAGATTGAAGTCCATGTAGATCGGATCGATGGTCTGCAGCGTGACCACCTTGTCGCCCGGGTTCAGGTACTGGCCGGGGTTGATGAGCGTGATACCGAGCCGTCCGGAAAACGGCGCGCGAATCGTCTTCTTGTCGATCGTCGCCTGCTGGCTGGCGGCTTGCGCGCGCTTGCTCTTCAAATCGGCGGCGTCGCCGTCGACCTGCGCCTGGGAGACCGCTTCGGCGGCCAGTTGCACCTGATCGCGCGTCAGCGTGACCTGCGCCAAATCGGCGGCTGCCTTGAGCGAGGCAAGCTGCGCGAGATCCGAATCGGCGTTCAACTGGAGCAGGGTCGCGCCCGCCTTGACTTCATCGCCCGATTTGAAGTGAATTTCGCGCACCAAACCCGCGATTTCGGTGGTCACGTCCACGCCGCGCACGGCGCGCAAACTGCCCACCGCGTTGAGCTGGGGCTGCCACGACTGCGGGGCCACCTTCATGGCCGTTACGACCACCGCAGGCTGAGGAATCTTGCCCTGGGCAATCT
>JBARBX010000307.1:0-9514 GCA_049793535.1 Steroidobacteraceae bacterium
GAATCCCACCGACGGGCCCGTGGACCTCAGAAACCATTCGATATCGTCGTTCGATTCGACCACCGTGCCCAAGTGATGGTGGTAGGCAAACCGCAGCCCCGCCGCGGTCACGCTGTCCGCGACCTCGGTCAGTTTTGCACCGAAACGCGCCCAGGCTGTGCGATCGAGCCGCGGCGTCGCCGCGAGCGGTCGGGCGCGATCGCCGTGAATCGCATTGCTGGTCTCGGCGAGGATGAACACGCGGCACCCCAGCGCCTTCAGCAGCCCAAGATGCGCCTGCAGGGCGGCGATCTCCTCGCCAGCCGTGCGGATCAGTAGATTGGCGCTGTACCAGCCCCCGACCAGCTCCAGTTCGAATCGCGCGAGCAACGCCTGCAGCGTTTGGCTGTCGCGCGGAAATTTTCCGCCAAGCTCGATGCCGGTGTAGCCGATCTCGCGAGCCTCGGCCAGCACGCGCTCGAGCGGGGTGTCGCCGCCGAGCTCGGGCATGTCATCGTTGATCCACGCGATCGGGCTGACTCCGAAGCGAATACTCATGAGTCGGAGCCCTGGCGGGTGCGTTGATCGAGGTAATCGACATAGGCGGCCCGCGCCGCCCGCACCTCCGGACGCGCCGAGACCTCCGGGATGGCGACGTCCCACCAAGCCCCGCCCGCCAGGGTCGCGGCCGCGGGGTCGGTGTCGAGAACGATGACGTGAGTGCGGGTGGAACTCTTCGCCCGCTCGAGCGCCTGCTCGAGCTCGGCGATGGTCGCGACTTTCTCGGCCAAGGCGCCAAGGCTTGCCGCATGCGCCGCAAAATCGATCTGTAGGGCGGTCTCGTGAGGCGAGTCCGCCCACAAAGTATGGAAGGCGGCACTGCCCGAGGCCCGCTGCAGGCGATTGATGCAACCAAAGCCGCGATTGTCGAGCACCGTCACGATCAGCTTCTGCCCCAACATCACCGAGGTCGCAAGCTCGGAATTCAACATCAAGTAGCTGCCGTCGCCGAGGAGCACGTGAACCTCGCGGTCCGGTTCCGCCATCTTGACTCCCAGCCCGCCGGCAATTTCGTAGCCCATGCAGGAGTAGCCGTACTCGACGTGGTAGCCGCCGGCGCGCCGGCAACGCCACAGCTTGTGAAGTTCACCGGGCAGACCGCCGGCGGCGCACACCACCACGGCATTCTCGCTTGCGCGCCGCCACACCGCGCCGATGACCTGGGCGTCCGACGGCAGGCCGTTCTGCGGGGGCGAGGTGGCCTGCTCCCACGCGCTGTTCCACGCCGCGACGGCCGCGCCCCGGGTTCGAACGCCGCCGGGCACGTGCCAGCCCGAAAGGCGTTCGCGCAAGGTCTTGAGCACCGCGCCGGCATCCCCTACCACGGCCATCGCCCCGTGTTTCGCGGCATCGTAAGCGGCGACGTTGATCTGCACGAGCCGGTGGCCCGGTGCGCGAAACAGGGCCCGCGAACCGGTGGTGAAATCCTGCAGACGCGTGCCGATGGCGACGATGAGATCCGCGGCCGCCGCCGCGGCGTTGGCCGCACTCGATCCCGTCACACCAATGCTGCCGAGAAGGCAGGGATGATTCCAGGAAAGTGCGCCCTTGCCTCCCTGGGTTTCAGCGACCGGGATGTCGGAGCTTTCCGCAAATGCAGCCAGCGCGGCCTCCGCTTCACTGTAGAGGACGCCGCCCCCGCAGATCAGCAAGGGGGACCGCGCAGCCTTGATCATGCGCACCAGCTCCTCCACCTCGCGCGGGTCGGGCGGCTGCGCCCGCACGGTCCATAGCTGCCGGCGAAAAAAGGCCTGCGGAAAATCGTACGCCTCCGCCTGCACGTCCTGACAAAAAGCCAGGGTCACCGGCCCGCAAGCCGCGGGATCGAGCAGGGTCGCCATGGCGCGCGGAAGCGCTTCCAGAATCTGTTCGGGCCGTGTGATCCGGTCGAAGTAGCGGGACACCGGCCGGAAGCAGTCGTTCGCGGAGACAGTGCCATCCGAGAAATTCTCGATCTGCTGCAGCACCGGATCGGGAGTCCGCGAGGCAAACACATCGCCGGGCAGGAACAGCACGGGAAGGCGATTCACGTGAGCAAGCGCCGCAGCCGTCACCATATTGGTGGCGCCGGGGCCGATCGAACTCGTGCAGATCATGGCGTGGCGGCGCCGTCTTTGCTTGGCGTAGGCAATGGCCGCGTGCGCCATGGCCTGTTCATTGTGCGCTCGATAGGTGGGCAGCAGCTCCCGCGCCCCGTGCAGGGCTTCGCCGAGGCCCGCAACATTGCCGTGGCCGAAGATCGCCCACACGCCGGCGAAGTAGCGGCTCTCACCGGCGGTATCCGCCACGTACTGATTGGCCAGATAGTCAACGACCGCCTGGGCCGCGGTCACCCTCACCGAGCTCACGCCGCCGCCTCCACACGGCGTCGCCACTCGCCCACGAGCGCGCCGAGCCTCTCGGCCATCCCCCGCACCGCCGCCTCATCGCTCATCTCACCGCCGAACCACTCGCGCGCGACTGCATCGAAGATGGTGCGCCCGACCGCAAACCCTTTGACCACCTTGAACCGGGCGGCGGCCGCGAATGAGCACACGAGCTCAGCTTGCGAGGCGGACAGTCCCAGCAACACCACGCCCCGGCAGTGGGGATCGCCTCGCGCAATCGCGCTCTCGATGTTCTTCCAAGTCGCGGCGCTGGGGCTCGGCTCGAGTTTCCACCAGTCCGGGCGCACGCCGAGCGCATAGATGCGCGCGATGGCGCGAGCGACCGTGTGCGCATCAGCCGGCATGCCGGCGGGAAGGATGACTTCAACGAGCAGCTCATGGCGGGTCTTGCGGCAGGCGTCAAAGAGACGCTCGAGCTGCCGGTCCTGCCGCTCGCGCAAGTCCGCCTCATCGTCGGGATGGTAGTACACCAGGCACTTCACCACCTGCTTCAATGGCCAGGTGGCGAGCTCGGTGGCAACGTCCGCGGAGCTTTCAAATGCCAGCGGCCGCGATCTCGGCAGCTCGATGGGGCGGCCAATCCAGTATGGACGATCCGCGGCAGCGGCAAGTGCCTCGAATCCATAGCGCCCGTCGAGCAGCACTCCGAACCGGGTATCGCCCTGCGCCACGGCATCGAGTGCGCGCAGACCCAGCATCTTGAACCGCGAAATCCGTTGCGCGTCGGCGCCGGCTTCGGCCGCGAGCTCCTCGAATTGGCCGCGATAATCGATGGCGAGCACCATCAGCTCTTCATAGGTCGGTGCCCGCGACAATGCCCAGTGCAGGTGCTCGAGCTCCGCATCCTCGCGCAGGCGAAATTTGCGCTCGTTCGCCGCGAGAAAATGCTGCAGCTCCGGCCACGTCGGCATCGCCGGCGCGCAGCCATGCCGCGATACCACGATGGCGCCGCAGGCATTGCCGAGCCGGCCACACTCCGCGAGCGGCGCATCCCGCAGCCAGCCCCGTAAGAATCCGCCCATGAAGGCATCGCCCGCGCCCAACACGTTGTATACCTCGATGCGAAATCCCGGCACCACGATGCCCGCCTCGATGTCATCCGGCACCTCGCCTGGAAACACCGCGCAGCCGTGCGCGCCGCGCTTGCAGACGATGGTGGCCGAGGTACGGGCGCGTATATTCCTCAAGGCGGAGACGGCATCCTCCACGCCTCCAAGAATGTGAATCTCTTCTTCCGTACCCACGATGAGATCGCACAGGGGCAGCACCGTCTGCAGCCGCTGCGTCACCGCCTCATGGGCGACGAAGCGCTGCTCTCCCAGATCCTTGGGCGCGAGTCCCCACAGCACGGGGCGGTAATCGATATCGAAAACGACCCGGCCGCCCGCCGCCTTGACCCGTCGCGCCGCGCCCACACTGGCCGCGAACACCCCCGGAGTGGAGAGGTGCGTGCCGTTGATCAGTACGCAGCGCGCCGAGGCGAGCCAGCTCGTGTCGAGATCCTGCTCGCACAAGGCCATATCCGCGCAGTTCTCGCGGTAGAAAATGAGCGGAAAGGTCTCGCGGTCGCGAATCCCCAAGATGACCAGAGCCGTCAAGCGCTGCGGATCGGCCAGAACCCCGCGAACGTCGACCCCTTCGCGCACGAGCTGCTCGCGGATGAATCGACCCATGTGGTCGGCGCCGACTCGTGTCAGGAGACCTGACCTCAGGCCGAGCCGCGCCGCGGCCACGGCCGTATTGGTCGGGCTCCCGCCGATGTATTTGGCGAACGAGCCCATGTCTTCCAGCCTGCCGCCGATCTGTTCGCCGTAGAGATCGACGCTCGATCGTCCGACCGCGATCAATTCCAGCGATGTGTCCGTACCAGCCACTGCCAACCCACTGCCGCGAAGATGGAACAGACTATAATCTTTATTTCATCGCATTTGCGGTTTAGAGGATTGCGCAATGTTCAACGTCGCACTGTTCGGTGCCGGCCGCATCGGCCGGATTCATGCCGCAAATGCCGCCGCACATCCCGACCTCAAGCTGAAATACATCGTGGATCCCGATCGCGGCGTGGCCGACGCTCTCGCCGGACTCACCGGTGCCGTGGTGGCGGACGGCGAGACGGCGCTCGGCGATGCCGCCATTTCAGGGGTCATCATCGCCAGTGCCACGAACGCTCATCTCGATCAGGCGTTGCAGGCCGCGGCGGCGGGTAAAGCGATTTTCTGCGAAAAACCCCTCGATCTCGATCTCGATCGTGCGCGCCGGGCGGCCGCGCCGCTGCGCGAGGCGGTGATGCTCGTGGGCTTCAACCGCCGCTTCGACCCGCACTTTCAGACATTGAAAACGCGCCTCGATCAAGGAGCGATCGGGCGCCTCGAAAGCCTCAGCATCATCAGCCACGACCCGGCCCCGCCGCCCATCGAGTACGTTCGGGTCTCGGGCGGATTGTTCAAGGACATGGCCATTCATGATTTCGACACGGCGCGTTGGCTCATGGGTGAGGAACCCGAGGAAGTGTTCAGCAGCGCGAGCTGCCTGATCGATCCCGCCATTGCGGGCGCGGGCGATGTGGATACGGCGAAAACCCTGCTGCGCAGCGCCAGCGGCCGGCTGTGCGTCATCAGCAACAGTCGCCGCTCGGCCTACGGCTACGACCAAAGAATCGAGGCCTACGGCGCCTCAGGATCGCTGCGCGTCGACAATGTCATGGCGAGCACGGTCTCTACCTGGGGCGAGCGCGGCTGCGCAAGCGATGCGCTGCAGAATTTCTTTCTCGACCGCTACGCCGCAGCCTATCGGCGCGAGATGGCGCATTTTGCCGCCATCCTCCGCCATGAAGCCTCCCCTGCCGTCGGCTACGCGGATGCCGTGGCGGCGCTCGCGCTCGCCGACGCCGCGGGACTCTCGGTCAAGATGAACAAGCCGACACTCGTTCGTTCATAAGACACACCGGAAAGGTCAGTGGGCATGGTTCGGCGCGGGCGTTCCGTCCGACCAGGTGGGCACTTCAACAATGTAAACAGCCAGTGGTTCGGGCGTGCCCTGAAACTGCGGATTCAGCAAAACCGGCGAGCCTGGGAGGTCGGCCCCCCAATCGGCGCCGTCCGATCTTGGGCCGTAGAACATCAGATGCGGGTGCCAGTGTCCGACCGAATCACCCAGGTCGCCCTCGCGCGACAGCATGTAGGACATCGCTCCGGGTGCCAGCGCCGGCATCTCCTTGCGCGCGATCGCCTCCTTCAGGCGGGCGATCATTTGAGCCTTGGAAAGACCGGCGAGGACCATCTCGGTTCTCTTGTAGGTAAATGGCAAGACTGATTGGGCCGCCTGGGGATTGAAGCAGATCGGACCGCGCATCTTCGGATTCCAGAACTCCGGGAAGTCGAATGGTGACATCCAGGAGCGTTCCACGACGCATACAAAATCATTTTTGCCTTTCACCGCCGTCTCGTAGCCGCGCTGCGTGAGCACGAGGACTGTGGCATCGCGCGATATGGCCGCCGGTGCCGCGCTGCGTGCCAGGGCGATCTCCGCATTTTGATCGGCCATCAAGTACTGCGCGGCCGGAGCCATGCGCGGGTAGGGTGTTTTCGGCGCCTGCGGCTGCGCTTGCGCCGCGAGACTGAAAAGGGCCGCGCCCAGCGGCATCATGCGCTTCAACAGGACGAGACTCTTGGGGTTTACATTCAACATACATACTCCTCTCATGGGGTTTAACTCAGTGCCGCTTTCGCCGCGGGCCGTGGCGCGGCAAACAGCATCTCGATATTCCGGCGCAAATGATCGAGACAGTCTGCCGCCACCGCCGCATCTTGCTTCGCCTTGGCCAGGATGAACGCTCCCTGCATGACCGCCTGGGTGTAGAGCGCAAGGCTTCCGGCGCTGAAAGGCGGATCCACGCAGTACTTCCGCATGGCTGCTTCGACGTCCGCTTCGAGAGACGCAACATGTTCGCCGATCGATTTTTCGCAGGCGTCTCGCAGCACGGGATGTGTTTCGTAAACCTCCTGAATCATGGTGCCGGCGAAGCAGGTAATCTCCGGCAGCGCACCCTTGAGCAGCGCCTTGCGAAAATCGACGTACGCCAGCAACCGCTCTACAGGATCGGGCAGCGCCCTATACGCCGCGGACGCAAATACATCGCCCGTCGCCACACACCAGTGTTCGGCCGCCGCGATGGCCAAATCCTCTTTGCTTTTGAAATGGTGGAAGAAGCTTCCCTTGGTGACTCCAGCGGCCTCGCAAATATCCTCGACCCGCGTCGCGGTGTACCCCTTGGCGCGAATGATTGAGAGCGCGGCATCGAGCAGCGCCGCCTTGGATTGATGATGCGCATCCGGCATAGAAGTGAACCAAACCCCTTTGGTGAACCATACCCACTAGTCGGTATGATGTCAAAAGGGATGTTTATCCCATCGATGCCCTGCCTACATTGCAAGATTCAGCGCCACCGCGATCCGCTTAGCCATCGCGTACGCGTCGCCGTGCGGCCGATCGGTATAGGACTGCGTACCGTGATTCCAGGCGTCGCCCAGCGCATACCAGTCGATCGGGTCAGCGTGGCGGCCGGTGCGCAATTCGGCCTCGAGCGCTTCGAAATAAATCCGCCATCGTTCGCGGTAGTAGTCGTGCGTGAGCCCTGCCCAATCCTTGTTGCCGTAGTCATGCAGGCTGGCTCCTTCGCTGGCCTTCCGGTCGCCCCAGGTGGTCAAGATCGAGCGTGCGTCTACCTTAAGCCTCGCGGCTTCCTCGGAGCCGGACGCCCAGGGCGCGACGTCCGCCAGCCAGGTGCCGACGAGAAAGTGGCGGTTGGTGCCGAGAAGTTGATCCTGCATATCCATCAATTGCAGCCAACGCCGCGTCAAGGCCTCGAAGCGCGGACGATCCTGGGCGTCGTAGGCGGCTTTGACTTGCGGCAACAGGCTGCGGCTCTCGTTGGCCACGGTTTGACGCGCCATATCCACCAGATCGTACCGATAGGTCTCGCTCGCGCGCAGCATCGGCGCGACTTGCAGCATCTGGGGTAGCGCGCGCTTGAAGCGGTCCGCGCTATACCGCATCGCTTCCGGCGACCAATTCGACGCGCGGTTGACGGTCAAGCCGGGCTGCGCATCGAACAGGGATTCCTGCGCGGCGTCGCGCTCGCTGTTGAACTTCACCGCATCGACATGGATGCCGTAGGCGGTATCGAGCAGAGTCCGCCACGCCGCCAGCGCGTGCGGGTCGGCGGCGCCGTAACGCCGCCGCACATAGTCTGCGGTCCAGCGCGCGACATCGACCGCCTCGCCGCGCCACGCCATCTCGGTGAACAAGTCGAAGGCAAAGGGATTGGTGTCCAGGCCTTCCGTAAACAAGGCGGTGCCGGCCATGTTGCCGTTGGTGCGCCCCAGACGCTGCAGGCGTTCGGTGATATTGCCGATGTTGGCGCCCAGGGTCGTGCGCCCGCCGAATTCCCAGATGCCGCCGAACAGGAACGGAGCGCCGAGGAAATCCTTGTTGCGATCGTCGCGCGGCACGCGGTCGTGATCGATGTCGATGATGAGCAAGCGCCGACGATCGACGCCTTGCAGAAGGTCCTGGCGCGGATTCCCCTGCCAGGCGAGCATCATCCAGGATGCTCCGGGGCGCGCCGCCGACAGCGCGTTTTGCACGGCACGCGCCGCTTCGGGCACCGGCACGTCGCCGGAAGTGCCGCCTTCCTGGAACACCTCCATGTCGTAGAGGCTGCTGTCGCCGAACAATTCTCGCTGATGGCGATAGAAGGCGGCGGCGAGCTTCGCGAACATCGGGTCTCGCGGATCGATCCAGCCGGGCCGCGTGAAGCCGGCCCACTCGCCTTGCGGAATCACATGCGCTTGCGGAAACTTCTTCTGAAAATCGGCGGGCACGATGCCGTAGAAGCCCGGCAGCACCGGAGTGATCCCAAGCTCGCGCAGGCGCGCGACGATTCGCCGCGCCCCCGTCGCGCGTTTGCGCAACAGCGCGCTGCTGATCGGTCCGTTGAAGCAGCACAGATTCCCCATGAGCTGCCAATTCTGGTGCGCCGGCTGCGTGATCCAGGCGCGGATTTCGGCGTCCGAGTATCCAACGTCGCGGAACGTTCGATAGAGCACAGCGTCCATGCCGCGCTCGACGATCATCGCGTTGATGCCGGACAGCGCCAGCACGTCGATCTCATGCTCCCATCGCGCCCAGCGCCAATAGGAGGCCGAGTAGCCATCGACGTTCTCATTCAGGGCGTAGCGGTAGGCGTACGGTGTTTCCTGCTCAACCGCTTCGGAGGGCAAGGGCCATGCGCGCGCCACTCCGAGCCGAATCCCGTTGGTCGAAATCTGCACCTGTGCAATGTACTTGAGATACCAATTCACGCCGAAGAGCAACGCGCTCGGTGTGCTGCCCTCGACTTTGATGCGCCCATTGGACGTTGAAATGCGAAATCGCTCGCGGCCTTCGCCGGCCGCCAATCTGCCGAGCTCGAATTGCGCGGCGCGCCGGTGCAGCAGACGCTCCAGCACCGCTCGCTCAGGCGCGAGGTCGAAGCTCGCCGGTGCCGCGGCTTGGGCCGCGGCTATCGACAGGATCAGGCAGGCGGATATACGCATGTTGCGCCTGGCGTGCCGCGACCCGTTACTGCACCGGTGGCGGGCGCCAGCCGGCCGCCCAGGACGAGGGCTTGGGTCCCATCGCGAAATTCAATCTGCCGCCGGCCTCGATCTGCGCATAGCTGAGCACCGGTGCATTCAGCGGTTCGCCGTTGAGCGTCGCCGATTGGACGTAGACGTTGTGCGCGGTATTGCTCGGCGCCGAAATCTCGAACCTCTTGCCGTTGGGCAGGTTCAGCACGACCCGGGTGAAGAGCGGGCTGCCGATGAGGTAGTCGGCCGAGGCCGGGTTGAGCGGGTAGAAGCCCATGGCGGTGAATATGTACCAGGCGGACATTTGTCCGCAATCCTCATTGCCGAGTACGCCGTTGGGGGTATTGGAATAAGCGTCCCGGGCTATTTCCCGCACCCGTGCCTGCGTCTTCCAAGGCTGTCCCGTGTAATCGTACAAATAGCCGTAGTGATGGCTGGGTTCATTGTCGTGGCGGTTGT
>JBARBX010000308.1:0-3882 GCA_049793535.1 Steroidobacteraceae bacterium
CAGACCCTGGATCACAATCGATTCAGCGAAATCATCATGACGCGGGTCACCATCCCTTTGGGCGAGGACATCGGATTTCTGCCCGGCACGGAGGAGGAGAAAATGGAGCCCTGGATGGGCGCTCTGATGGACAACCTGGAGGTATTGACCCAGGGTCAGCCGGGCGGCACCTGGGGGCGCGGTGCAACCAACGACCTGCTCAGGCACCGCATCAAGATTCGGTCCTTGAATTTCATGCGCGGCCGCACGTTTCTGAACCGCTTCATCATCATCGATGAGGCCCAGAATTTGACGCCCAAGCAGATGAAGGCGCTGGTCACCCGCGCCGGTCCCGGCACCAAAATGGTCTGTCTGGGCAATATCGCGCAGATCGATACTCCCTACCTGACCGAAACCACGTCCGGTTTGACCTATGTGGTCAACCGGTTCCACGGCTGGGCGTTTTCAGGGCATATCACGCTGGTCCGCGGCGAGCGCTCCCGCCTGGCAGACTATGCGTCCGAAGTTCTTTGATTTGACGAGAATTATGAGCGAACTTTGGTCCTCGAAGAGCACTCCAAGGAGGATTACGGAGGCCCCATGTCGCTGTTGAAATCCCTATCCGCGTTCACGGGCGCCGCCGCGGCGAGCGCTCTCGTGGGCGTGGGTTGGGCTGCGGGTACGGGTTTGGGCACGGGCTCGAGCGCCGTCGATCAGGATCTGCCCGATCTCGGCAGCCCGGCCACCGCCGCCGTGTCGCTCGACGATGAGTATCGGGCCGGCCTCGGGTGGTTTGCGAGCATGCGTCAGACCGGGCAAGTTCTGGAGGACCCGGAAGTCGAGGATTACATCCAGGAGATCGGCCACAGCCTCTCGAGCCGCGCTGAGGAAGGCCAGCACCAGTTCTATTACTTCGTGCTGAAAGATCCCATCGTCAATGCCTTCGCCATGCCCGGAGGCTTCATCGCCATCCAGAGCGGTTTGATCCTGGCGACTCGAAACGAGAACGAACTCGCGGGAGTCATGGCGCACGAAACCGCCCACGTCACGCAGCGGCATCTGGTCCGTCAGCTCATAGACCAGAGTCATGCCGGGCTGATTTCCACCGCCGCGATGCTGGCGGCCATCCTCCTGGGCGCGACGGCGGGACGCGGCGACCCCGGCGCCATGGAAGGTGCCATTCTGGCGACCCAGGGCGCGGCGATCCAGCACCAAATCAATTACACGCGGGCCAGCGAATTCGAGGCCGACCGCATCGGTATCGGCACCATGGCGGCCGCCGGATACGACCCGCTGGGGATGGCCAGTTTCTTCGAGTACATGGGCGGAAGCGGGCCGGAGCCGAGCCGCGTGAATGCGATTCAGTTTCTGATCGATCACCCGATTTTCTCGGACCGTGTAGCCGAAGCACGCAATCGCGCGGAGCAGATCGGCCGCATTCGCCACACGGATTCCTTGAGCTACACCTTGATGCGCGAGCGTCTGCGATCGCTCGTCCTCAACCCGCAGGTGGTGCGCGAGTACTACGCCAACCTCACCAAGAACGGCGCCGCCTTGGGGCTGGAGATCCGCTATGGCAAGGATGTGTTGGACATCGTGTCTCGCAACCCCGCCGCGGCCATCCCCGACCTCAAGAGTCTGGTGAAGGAGTACCCCAAGGTAGACCAATTCTACGGCGCGCTCGGGCAGGCCTACTTGGCGAACGGCCAGTTGAAGGAATCCCAGGCGGTGTTGGACCAGGCGGAGGCGCTGTTCCCGCGAAACGTGCCCATCACCATTCGTCTTGCGGAAACGCTGATGCATGCCGGCGACAACAAACGGGCGCAGCTCATACTGGACGACCTGTTCAACATCGTGGAACCGACGCCTGACCAAACCCGCCTGATCGCCAAAGCCGCCTACGCCGCGGGCCACGTCGCCGATTCGTACTACTACATGTCCTACTTTTATTTGATGAGCGGAAACTTCAAAATGGCGCTCAACCAGCTTCAGCTCGGTCTCGGGATGCCGGGCCTCGATCCGATTCAGCGCGCACGCTTGAGCGCCCGGCTCGAAGAGGTGCGCGCGGCCATGCCCAAGGAACGCAAGACCACGGTCGCCGACGACAACGGCGGCGGCAACGGACGCCATTAGCACGCCCGAATCAACGACCGCTGTATAGACGCGGCGGTCCCCTGTATCGTTCCCCTACCGGCGAGTGCCGGGGAGAAGTATTGCATGCTAAAAGTTAGGTACCAGCGCGCCGCGCTCGGGATGGTATTTGCGCTCGGTGCGAGCGCCTGCGTCACGCTGCCGCCCAACAGCCAGCGCGTGCCCCAAGATCCGTGGGAGTCCTGGAACCGCGGCGTCTACAAGTTCAATGACAAGCTCGATCGCGCGGTTGCGAAGCCCGTGGCGCGCGCCTATGTGCGCGTCTTACCCAAGCCCGTACGCACCGGCATCAGCAATTTCTTCGATAATTTGGAAACACCGACCGTCATGATCAACGACGCCTTACAGGGCAAGATCGGCGCATCGGCGAACGATCTCGGGCGCTTCCTGCTCAACTCAACCGTGGGGTTGGGCGGGCTCCTCGATCCGGCGACCTCCGCCGGACTGAACAAGAACAATGAGGACTTTGGGCAGACACTGGGTCACTGGGGCGTCCACCCCGGCCCCTTCGTCGAGCTACCCCTCCTCGGCCCCTCGGACCTGCGCGATGCGCCGGCCAAATTGGTGGACACTTATACCAACCCCAAGCAGTACATCCGCAACACGGACGTGAAGTATGGTCTCTGGGGCCTGAGCCTGGTCGATACGCGAACCCGCCTGTTGTCCCTGGATGACACCCTGCAGCATGTCTTCGACCCCTATGCCTTCATCCGCGACGCCTACCTGCAGCACCGCGCCTACCTCGTGTCGGATGGCAAGCTCACCGAGCAGCCGCTGGTCGATCCGGACGCCGACAGCGACTCCGACAAGACCGCACCCGCCGAACCTCAAGCCAAACCCGCGGAGCCCGCGCCGCCAGCGCCCGCAAAGACGCCCGACTAACGACTAGCTTGGAACCAGCAGCTCCTCAACCTCGCTCAAGCGCGCGAGCTGGTGGAGTTGGGACGGGATGTTGTCGTAGCGCAGGGCGCGGCCCGCGCCCTTGGCCACGCTCAGCCACTCGATCAGCAAGGCCAGGCCCGAACTGTCGCTGGCCGTGACCCCGGCCAGATCGATCACCGCGGCCCGGCCGCCGTCGATCGCGTCCGTCCCTGCGCGCAGCAACGCAGTCACGGTGGTGAAGTGCAGCGAACCGCTCGCCCGCGAACGGTCCCCCTCCAGAATCTCGAATGAAGCGTCCTGTAGGCGGTTTCCGCTATGCCTGCGGCGGCCGATCAATGACCGCTCGCCGCGGCGCCGCCGGATCTGGATTTCGCATCCGACTCGAGCCGATCGATCACTTCATCCAATCCTTTTTGCTGGATCTCAGCGCCAAAATCGGTGCGGAAGCTCTTGACGTAGGAAATGCCTTCGATGACGACATCCCAGGCCTTCCACACGCCGTCGACTTTGCGCAGGCTGAAATCCACCGGAACCCTCTCCCCGTTGGAACGCTTCACCTCCGTTCTAACGGTGGCCATGGTGTCGGCGGGGTCGCCCCTGTAGGGCAGAATGTTGAAGCGGTCGGCGGTGAAGTCCACCAGCGCCGCGCCGTAGTTGTGCAGCAGCGAGTGATAGAACGCGTCGACGAAGCGCTTGCGCTGCTCCGCAGTCGCGGTGCGCCAGGTCTGCCCCAAAACGAGCCGCGCCGCGTACCCCGTGTCGAAATTCGGCAGCAGCACGTTCGCCACCAAGGCGTCGAGTTTCGCGGGATCCTTCGCGTACATCGGCCGATTCGCATCCAGCTCCACCAGCATTCGCTTGGCGGAATTC
>JBARBX010000309.1:0-6751 GCA_049793535.1 Steroidobacteraceae bacterium
ATTCAGAGCGTGGCGGATGGCACCGACATCTCGCTGACCTATGTGGTCGGCGGCTATGTGAAGGATGGATTCGATGACTTGTCGAAAGCCGTCGATCACGTTCTCGGGGATCAGGTGGTGCGCCTCAAGAAGCTGGCCGACGGCGAGCCGGCGCCGCACGCTCAGTGAGCGATATAGAGCGCGTCATTGCGATTTACCCTCCCGCTTTTGCCCGTTGAATTGGGCTATTGGCGTCCCCATTGGAGGTGAACCCTCGGCGAAGGCGGAGCGTTCGTTGTCCCTTCCATCCTCAGGTCTCGATCGTCAATCGGAGCCGGATCCCGCGGCTGCCGTGGTATTCCGCGGACCGAAGAAGCTCTGCCAGGAATTCAGCTTGGTCCTCGAAGCCAAGGCCATCGACCATGAGGTGCAGGAGAGCGGCGATACTTGGATCCTGGCGGTCGCGCCGGCCTCGGCCCATCAGGCCTACGACGAGATCGGCCGCTATTCGGCCGAGCGCAATGTGCCGCACAGGCTCCCGGCAATGTTTGAACCCTATTCGGGTGCGGCCATCGGCACGATCGGCTATGTGTTGATTCTACTGCTCACCGCGTATTGCGCCGGCATCGAATTGTTCGGGGTCGATTGGTTGTCGGCGGGCGCCCTCGACGCCGGAGCAGGACGCGAATGGTGGCGGGCGTTGACCGCCCTGACATTGCACGTGGATCAGGAGCACTTGCTTGGCAATCTGTTGTTCGGGGCGGTCGCGGGAATTGCCGCCGGTCGCCTATTGGGCCCCGGCGTCGCTTGGGCGAGCATCCTGGCCGCGGGGACGCTGGCGAACATCGTCGAGATCCTGATTGCGCCGCCCACCCATCGCGCGGTGGGGGCCTCCACGGCGGTGTTCGCGGCTCTCGGACTGGTCGCCGGCTTGGCATGGCGGCAGCGGCTCACACAGCGCGAGCGGCGCTGGTATACATTGGCGCCGCTGATCGCGGGCACCTGCTTACTGACATTGTTAGGGGCGGGGGCTGCACACGTGGATGTGCTCGGACACGCGCTCGGATTTCTTTTCGGAGTCGCCGTGGGCTGGCTGTACGCGCGCTTAAGAGTACCCCGCGATCGCGGCAGGGGCTTGCAGATCGCCGCAGGTGCCGCTGCGGCCTTGCTGGTATGCGCGGCGTGGCTACTCGCCCTAGGTCACGCCGCGTAGTATCGCCGGCAGACTAGGATTTGGCCACCACGCCTGCGGGCGTGAGCTTGTCGATGGCCTGCGGCAGAATCGTGGAGAGTTTGGCGGCCAAATCCTCGGGGCTGACGCCGATTTTCGCCGCAAGCTGCTTCACCGTGTCGGAGCCAAACGCCTGATGAATCTGCTCCGCCGTAATCGGCTGATTGGCGCCGGTTGCCACCCACGAACGGACGGTGCCGCCGAGACCCTGCTGCTCCAACTGCGCGACGATCCCTTGGACCCCGCCATGTTTTTCGATCAGACCATTGACCACGGTGGCCATTTCGGCACCGACCACTCCACCCAGCAATCCGTCGAACAATCCCATGTTGGCGCTACTCCTGTGCAGGACCCAAGTCTCAGCCGCGCTTCGCGAGCAAGTCGCGGATTTCCTCGAGCAGCAGCTCCGATCGAGGCGGCGGCGCGGGTGCCGCGGGCGCGGCAGGGGCCGGTCTCTTGAGTCTGTTGATGCCCTTGATGACGAGGAACAGGACGAGGGCGATGATGACGAAGTCGAACAGCGTCTGCAGGAAGGCGCCGTACTTGATCAGTACATCCTTGCCCGTCGGGTCCTTGCCCAGCGCAATCGCGAATTCCGAGAAATTCACGCCGCCTATGACCTTGCCGAGCGCCGGCATGAAGATGTCGCCCACCAGCGAGGAGACGATTTTTCCGAAGGCTGCGCCGATGATCACACCGACCGCCAAGTCGACCACATTGCCCTTCATCGCAAATTCTTTGAATTCTGAACCTAATCCCACGGCACTCTCCTTTTTTATGGGCGCGGCTCGAGAACGGATCGACGTCCAATGCCACGGTTGCGCCTCGGTACGATTCTCGCTTCCATGGTACTTAGCCCACGCAGTACCGGCAAGCGGTGTCTGGTCGCCGTTTCCGCGTCCCGCGCCGCAGCGATTGCGTGCGGCCGCCGCCGGGTGCGGGGTGGGGCGCCGCGTCAGGCCGCGATTTTCGTCACCTCGACGGTGACGTGAGACAGCGTCTTGTAGTCCTTGAGCCGCTCCCGGTAGAACGTGCAGTCTCGGGATTTATCGGTCAGCACCGACACGAGGGCGCCCAGGTGACCCGGACCCAGACGCCATAGGTGAAGATCGACCAGCCGGTCACCGTCGAACTCGATCGCATCACGGAGCATGTCGGTCATGCGCGGATCGGGATTCATGTCGAGAAGGATTCGCCCCGTATCGCGGATCAAAGTGAACGCCCAGTTGGCGATGACGATGGCCCCGATGATGCCCGCGAGCGGGTCCATCCACATCCAGCCGAAGTTGCGCGCCAAAACGAGCCCCGTGATGGCCAGCACCGATACGGCGGCGTCCGCGATCACGTGCACGTAGGCCGATCGGATGTTGTTATCGCGGTGCGCGGCGCCGGAATGTCCGCTGTGCGGCGCGTGATCATGCGAGTGCTCGTGATCATGCGAGTGCTCATGCCCCCGATCGCCCGGCGCATGGCTGTGGCCCGGATGTTCGCCGCCGCTCAGCAGCCAGGCGCTGGCGATATTGACCATCAAACCCACGACGGCAATCGGAATCGCCTCGGCAAAGTGGATCGGAACCGGCGAGAGCAATCGCGCGACAGCCTCATATCCGATGAGAACGGCGATCATCGCGAGCACGATGGCGCTGGTGAAGCCGGCCAGATCGCCGAGCTTCCCGGTGCCGAATACGAAGCGCGAGTCATGGGCGTGGCGGCGAGCGTAGGTATAGGCCAGCGCAGCGATCAGCATCGCGCCCGCGTGAGTCGACATGTGCAGACCATCGGCCACCAGCGCCAATGAGCCGAACAGCGTGCCGCCGACGATCTCCACGAGCATCATCACGCTGCACAGCGCGATCACGGCCCAGGTTTTGCGCTCGTTCTTCTCGTGGCCCGTGCCCAGAAAGACGTGATGATGTCCGTGCGCCGCTTCAGTCATCGGTTTGTCCATTACGAGTATCCATCCAGACTACAAGTACTTCGTGACACCCTGAAACTCTTTGATCAGGTCGCGAAATTCGCGCGGTAGCGCCTCGGAAGTTTCCTCCATGCAGTGGTGGATGTGGTCCTTGATGAGTTCCTTCTTGGCATTGCCGATGGCCTTCTCCACTGCGTGCAGCTGCTGCGCCAGGTCCATGCACGGACGGCCCGACTCCAGCATGTCGATCACGGCCGCCAGATGTCCCTGCGCGCGCTTCAGCCGTGTGGCGATCTCGGGAAACTTGTGCATCAGGTCGGCTCCATATCTGCCCTATCCTATCCCCCTAGACAGGATAAAGGAAGAGGCATAGCATTGAGGAAAGCGGCGCGGTTGCGGCAACGCGCAGTCGTCGCCGGGCGAAAATCGACGAATTGTCACCTTTGACCGGCACAGTCGAAGGGATTGCGAGCGTCCGCGCGCAGGATCTTTGTTGGGGATGGGACATGGCGATACACGAGCACGAGCCGACATTGCGGGGCAAGGCGTTTCTCTGGGCCGGCATTGGGCTCGGGCTGCTGTTCCTGGCCGCCTTCCTCACGCGCGGGTTCGGGCTGTTGGGCGGCGGCGGCAAAGTGTCGGCGGAGCCTCAATCCGTGATCCGGCAGGGCGACAAGATCACTGTTCCCGAGGGCTCTGCGCTGCGCAACCGCCTGAGCGTCATGCCCGTCGGTGTCCAGGCGGTGGGCGCCAAGCTGGTGCTGCCCGGGATCGTGGAAGCCGATCCTGCGCGCACCGCCGCCGTGCTCACGCCGCTCGGCGGTCGGGTGGTTGCTCTCAAGGTGGCTTTGGGGGACCGGGTGTCGCGGGGTCAAGTGCTGGCCGTGATCGACTCGCCGGATCTCGGTCAGGCCTACGATGACGACGATAAGGCCGCCGACACCCTTAAGCTGACCGAGAGGAATCTGGCACGCCAGGAAGCGCAGAACAAGCTCGGTGTCGCCTCGGACCGCGATCTGGACCAGTCCAGAAGCGACCATACGCAGGCCCTCGCTGAATACACCCGCACGCAGGCGCGCCTGAAGATGCTGGGCGAACCTGCGCAGCCCGCGGGATCCTCGCGGCTACTCACCGTAACCGCCCCGATGAGCGGCAGCATTACGGTGCTCGCGGTGGCTCCCGGCACCATGATCAACGATCCCACGCAACCACTGATGACCGTCGCCGATTTGAGCACGGTGTGGGTCACGGCGCTGGTCGCCGAAATGGACGCGGCGGCGGTGTCCAAGAATCAAAGCGCCGACGTCAGTCTTCTCGCCTATCCCGACCGAGTGCTGCACGGCAAAGTCCTGTTCGTCTCCGATGTGATCGAACCGGATTCGCGCCGCAACAAGATTCGGATCGCGTTTGCCAATCCCGACTATGCGCTCAAGCCCAACATGTTCGGCACCGTCGTCGTGGCGGGACCCGCACACGATCAGGTCATGGTGCCGAGTTCAGCGCTGCTGATGAACAACGACCGAACGAGCGTGTTCGTCGCAACGGCGCCCTGGACCTTCGAGCGCCGCACCGTCGAGACCACGTTGGAGGAGGGCACAAACGTCGCCATCCGTTCCGGCGTCGCGGCCGGCGAGCAGGTGGTCGTCAAAGGCGGAATCCTGCTCAATGATTGATCAGTTCGTCGGCTTTTGCCTGCACCGGCGTGTCGCGATCATGGTGCTCGCGGTGCTGCTCAGCGGATTCGGAGTCTACGCATGGGAAACCCTGTCGGTCGAAGCGTACCCTGAGCTCGGCGACGTCGCCGCGCAGGTCACGACCCAGATACCGGGGCTTGCCGCCGAGGAGGTCGAACAGCTGGTCACGGTGCCGTTGGAGCGCGAGATCAACGGGACACCGGGACTCCTCTTGATGCGCTCGTCGAGCACCTTCGGCCTGTCGCTGATCACCGTGTTGTTTCGCGACGGCTACGAGGATTATTGGGCGCGCCAGCGCCTGACGGAACGCATCAATCAGGCGGTGCTGCCGGCTGGCGCGTCGCCATCGCTCGACCCGGTGGCGGGGCCGGGCGGGGAGATCTA
This sequence comes from Steroidobacteraceae bacterium, assembly GCA_049793535.1. Taxonomy (GTDB): domain Bacteria; phylum Pseudomonadota; class Gammaproteobacteria; order Steroidobacterales; family Steroidobacteraceae; genus Bog-1198. The sequence continues at coordinate 5,204 of JBARBX010000309.1, forward strand.
TCGCTACACGCTCGAATCCGACACGAAAAATCTGCAGGAGCTGTCCGAGATCCAGCGCTGGACCGTGATCCCCGCCCTGAAGTCGGTCCCCGGCGTGGTCGATGACACCAATTTCGGCGGCTTCACCACCGAGTACCAGCTCGACCTCGATCCCAAGCAGCTCCAACACTACGGCCTCGGCATCGCCGACGTCATCAATGCCATCAACAACAACACTGCCAACGCGGGGGGCGGGCGGGTTTCGCGCGGCGATCAAAGCTACGTGATCCGGGGAGTTGGGCTGATTCACACCCTGGCGGAGATCGGTTCCGTCGTCGTCACGCAGACGGGAGGAACACCGGTGCTGGTGCGCGACCTGGGCCGCATGACGCTCAGTCACCAGGAACGAGAAGGTATTCTCGGCAAGGACAGCAATCCGGACACGATCGAAGGCATCGTGTTGATGCTGAAATATCAAAACCCGTCCCAAACCCTGAGCGGCCTGCACGCGAAAGTCAACGAACTGAACGCCAAGCTGGCGAGCGCCGGCGTGCGTATCGTCCCCTACATAGACCGCGACGACCTCGTGCGGTCCACGATTCACAAGGTCGGTCAAACCATTCTCGAAGGCATCACTCTGGTCTTTCTGATACTGATCCTCTTTCTCGGCAGCCCGCGCAGCGCGTTCGTCGTCGCAGTGAGCATCCCACTGGCGCTGGTCGCCGTATTTTCGCTGCTCAATCTTACGCACGTGTCGGCCAATCTGCTGTCGCTCGGGGCCATCGACTTCGGCATTCTGGTCGACGGCGCCATCGTCGTGACCGAAGCGGTGCTGCGCAGGCGCGAGGCCATGCCGAACGAGGAACTTTCCGAAAGCGAGGCCAAGGCCGCTACGTTGCAGGTGACGCGTCCGATCTTCTTCGCCAGTCTGATCATCATCACGGCCTATCTGCCGCTGTTCTCGTTCGAGCGAGCCGAAGCCAAGCTGTTTACCCCAATGGCCTATACCATGGGCTATGCCTTGTTCGGCGCTCTGTTGACCGCGCTGGCGCTGGTTCCGGGACTCGCCTACCTGGCGTTCCGCAATCCCCGCCGCACTTATCACAATCGCTGGCTCGAACACTTGACCGTGCAGTACGACCGGGTGCTCGCGGCCTGCCTCGATCAGCCGCTAATCATCTATGGAGTGGTGATCTTCGCGCTGCTGGCGGTGGTAGGTCTCGGGGCCACGGTCGGCCGAGATTTTCTGCCGGATCTCGATGAAGGAGCGCTGTGGCTGCAGGTGCAGCTGCCGACCGGACTGTCGTTGAACAAGGCCAGCGACATGGCGAGCGATCTGCGCCGCGCGATTCTCAAGTATCCGGAAGTGTCGTACGTGGTGACGCAAACCGGGCGCAACGACGACGGCACGGATCCCTGGACCATGTCGCATATCGAGGCGCCGGTGGGCCTGCGGCCCTACGACACCTGGCCGGCCGGCGAATCCAAGAAACAGTTCGTCGATCGCTTGGCGGCGGGACTCGCCAAGGACCTGCCCGAATATTCGATCGGTATCAGCCAGCCCATCAT
>JBARBX010000310.1:0-1535 GCA_049793535.1 Steroidobacteraceae bacterium
CCTTGATGCCCGCCTGTGCCCTGGCCTCGCCTTCGATGTCCTTGTCGATCCCGTACATGATCTTCAGCAAGGTGGATTTGCCGGAACCGTTGAGGCCAAGCACGCCGATTTTGGCCCCCGGGAAAAAGCTCAGGGAAATATCGCGCAGGATAATGCGCTTGGGTGGCACGACCTTGCCTACCCGGTTCATGGTGTAAATGAACTGAGCCATCAGCTTCCTATCGAGTAATCGCTTGAGCGCGCGGGGGATCGGGGCGAATTATCCGCGACTCCCGGAGGGATGTCACGCCATAGCGTGGTCCGACGAGCGTTTCCCAGGGTTTATCGCTAGGGAACCGTAGTCGAATCGGCTACAATATACGGCTATTTGCCGAGGGTTCTAGCTCATGTTTACAGGTCAAATGACAATTGCCGGCTTCGATCCGGAACTCGCGAAGGCGATTGCGGACGAACGCAATCGTCAGGAAGATCACATCGAACTCATCGCCTCGGAGAATTATACGAGCCCGCGTGTGCTCGAGGCCCAAGGCTCGGTGCTGACCAACAAGTACGCGGAAGGATACCCGGGCAAGCGCTACTACGGGGGCTGCGAATTCGTCGATGTGGCCGAACAATTGGCGATCGATCGCGCACGGCAACTGTTCGGTGCCGCCTATGCCAATGTCCAGCCCCATTCCGGCAGCCAGGCGAACGCGGCGGTGTATCTGGCGCTGCTCAGTCCCGGAGATACCATACTCGGCATGAGCCTGGATCACGGCGGCCATTTGACGCACGGCGCCAAAGTGAATTTTTCCGGCAAGCTGTTCAAAGCCGTTCAATACGGCATCAACGCCGATACCGGCGAGATCGACTACGACCAAGTACAAAGCCTCGCGAACGAACATCGGCCCAAGGTGGTCGTGGCGGGATTTTCCGCGTATTCGCGCATCATCGACTGGGCGCGGTTCCGTGCCATCGCCGATTCGGTGGGCGCGTACCTGTTCGTCGATATGGCGCACGTCGCGGGTCTCGTGGCTTCCGGGATTTATCCGAATCCCGTGCCGTTCGCGGATGTGGTGACCACCACCACCCACAAGACACTGCGCGGCCCGCGCGGCGGCTTGATTCTGGCGCGGCCGCACGCCGAACTGCACAAGAAATTCAATTCGATGGTGTTCCCGGGCACTCAGGGCGGCCCGCTGATGCACGTGATCGCCGCCAAGGCGGTGGCCTTTCTCGAGGCGCTGCAGCCGGAGTTCAAGACCTATTCCGCACAGGTGGTCACCAATGCGCAGGTCATGACCCAGGTCTTGCAGCAGCGCGGCTATAAGATCGTCTCCGGCGGCACCGACAATCATTTGTTCCTGCTCGATCTCATCGACAAGGACATCACCGGCAAGGATGCGGACGCGGCCCTCGGCCGCGCGCACATCACGGTCAACAAGAATGCGGTGCCCAACGATCCGCGGCCGCCCGCCATCAGCAGCGGACTGCGCATCGGCACCCCTGCAGTGACGACCCGCGGATTCAAGGAAGCCGAGGTGCGGCAGTTGACG
>JBARBX010000311.1:0-3557 GCA_049793535.1 Steroidobacteraceae bacterium
CCCGGATGCTCGGTGTAGTGCAGTTGGACGCGGTGACCGACTGCTTTGGTCAAATCCGCGCCAACCGCTTTATCGCGTACGCTGAAGTCCCACAATTGACGCGACGTGCCCGTGCCCATGTAGGGTCCGCCGCCGTAGTACAGAGCGATCTCGCCCTCCTGGGTCTTGCAGATCCAGCCGCGCCGCACGAACTTCTGCAGCACGCCGGCGCGTTCTCCGTCCGCATAGGACCAATTCAGCATCAGCCAGGTCCACAGCGCGCTGCCGGCGATCACGGCCAGCAGCAGAATTAGGAGCCAGCGGCCGAACCGGCCGGACGGGCGCCTTCCAACGGAATTCGGCACATCAATCCGTGTCATCGCTCGCCTTATGCGATTGGTTTTCCAAATTGGTGGGCCGGGGACTAATCAAAAATCCCCGGAAGCCCTTGATAGCACTATGGTATCCGAAATCCAAGCGCGGCAGTTGCCCCCGGAGTTGCCCCTGTGGGCTCAAATACCGACGCGACGCTTGCCGAAGGACACGAGACTCAATATTTCGCGATTGTTCTGCAACGCGGCATCTGCCACGAAATTACTCGCCTTGGACAAGACGGAAGTACTTGTTTAGCTCAGCCGTCGAGATCGAGAGGCTAAACCCACCGTATTTCGCGTTGTCCCTATCCGCCTCGGCTACAAGGGCGTGCTCGATCCGCGCGGCATCGATGGGATCGGCGTACACGCCCACCGGCTCGCGCATCCAGTCGGGTACCTGCACCCGCACTCTTGTGCCCTTCGGTAGGGTGCCGCTGCCGCCATCCGTGAAGGGGGCTCGCCAGTGCGTCAAAAACTTTACTGCCGTGTCCTCAACCGCTTCGTAGACGTCGCCATCCAGGGGAAAGCGCGCCCAACATCTCAGAAGAGAGCGCTCATAAGAACGAGCCCATTCCGTCTCCGGAGGACCAATCGGCGAACGTGACGCTTTCGACTCAGCAAACAGGTCAGCAAGCGTCTTGTTCCAACCAGGAGGGAATTCGTCCGGAAACGTCCAATGATCCAGCTCCCGGACGACGAATTCCGACGCCGCCTCAGACATGCATGAGTACGTGTTTCGGAACTCTGGCTTCAAAGCTTGTCCGATCTCACCGCTTGGGGCGCCAGGACTGGGAGAGGCCTGCCGGCTCACGGGCCCCGACCCGCGTCTACTACGTCTTTGACGTATATACGTCTTAGACGTATAATCTGGTTGTGTATACGGTCATCGAAACCCCGAGCTTCACTCGCCTGTGGCCGGATTACTGGACCGAGGACGAACGCGGTGAGTTTGTGGCGTGGCTGGCGCTGAACCCCGAGGCTGGTGATGTCATCAAGGGTTCGGGCGGTTGTCGAAAGGTTCGCTGGTCGCGCCCCGGCGCAGGTAAGCGCGGCGGTGTACGGGTGATCTACTACAACCGCTTGAAGGATGGTGTGATTTATCTGCTCGTAATGTATGCCAAGGGTGTAAAGGATTCGATTCCAGCGAAAACGCTAAACGCGATTCGGGAGACGATCAATGGCTAAGTTGAGTGAAAAGGCGCTGCGCAAACGCGATGCAGCCCGCGACATCGGTGCGGAACTTCTGGCGTCGGTGCGGGAAATGAAGGCAGGTCAGGCGGGGCACGTGCACCGCGTTCCCGTCTCCGCGATAACCGAGGCACGCACACGGACTGGCCTCTCGCAGAAACAATTTGCCGCAGTGCTCGGCGTTTCAACGCGAACGCTGCAAGAGTGGGAGCAAGGCAGACGCCAACCTTCGGGCGCAGCGCGCTCACTCCTCGCGATTGCAGCACGTCGACCCGAAGTGCTGCGTGAGATCATTGCCGCGTAACTCCACAACTTCTCGGTCACAACTGTCGACGAACGTCGCGAACGGCGTCCGCCGCCGGTTGTCCACGATTTTTGTCGAACGCGTACGCGTTGAGGCGGCGGTCGAGTTCCAACCTCTGATCGGCGGTAATCGGAAGTGCGCCCTGATCGGCGGCTATGCTGTCCCAGAGATCCTCGACAAGCCTGATGCGCTCGTCGACGGTCAATTGCTGTAACTTCTTTTTCATGGTCAGAGCGCCTCGTTTTTCAGCCTGCCTTGAGAATCGGAATTTCGTCGGCGCCGATCTTGAGCTTGTCCAGGTAGTCCGCCCAGGCCTGCATCATTTTCCGGCGCTCCGCCAGATGCGCCGTACGGTTGTAGGCGCGTCCATTCGGATCGCGCACCGCGTGCGCGAGCTGGTGCTCGATGAAATCCGGCCGGAAGCCAAGCACCTCGTCCAGGATGGTTCGCGCCATGGCGCGAAATCCGTGGCCGCTCATCTCATCCTTCGCAATCCCCATACGACGCATGGCGGCGAGGATGGCGTTGTCGCTCATCGGTCGCTGGCTGCTGCAGGCGCTCGAGAAGACATACCGGCCGCGGCCGGTGAGAGGTTTCAGATCACGAAGGATTGCAAGCGCCTGCGTTGAGAGCGGCACGATATGCGGCGTGTTCGTCTTGGTGACCGTGTAGCGCCATTCGCCGCCATCCAAGTCCATTGCCGACCACTGCGCATGCCGCAGCTCACCGGGGCGTACGAATACCAGCGGCGCCAGGCGCAAGGCACAGCGAACCGTCAACGATCCTTCGTAACCCTCGATCGCGCGCATCAGCGCGCCCACCCGCTTGGGATCGGTTATGGCGGCGAAGTGTTCAGTCTTGACCGCGGGGAGGGCGCCGCGCAGATCGCCGGTCGGATCGCGTTTGGCGCGGCCGGTGGCGATAGCGAAGCGGAGCACCTGGCCGCAATTGCCGAGCGCTCGATGCGCGGTCTCCAATGCACCGCGCTTTTCGATGCGCCGCACCGTTGTCAGCAGCTCGGGCGCTGTCAGATCCGCAATCGGGCGGTCGCCGATCCAGGGAAATATGTCGCGCTCGAACCGCGTCAGTATCCGCTCGGCGTGACCCTTGACCCAGGATTTCATTTGCTGGTCGATCCACTCGCGCGCAACCACCTCGAAGCTGTTTGCCGCGCCCTGCACATGGGCGGCTTTCGCGGCGCGGCGGTTCTCGCTGGGATCGACGCCGGCGTCAAGCAGCTGGCGCGCCTCGATCGTGCGCGCGCGGGCCTTCTTCAAATTGATTTCCGGGTAGACGCCGAGAGACACGCGCTTTTCCTTGCCCGCGTAGCGATATTTGAGGCGCCACCACTTTCCGCCGCGGGGCGAGACCTCGAGATACAGGCCGTCACGGTCGAACATCCGGACGGTTTTGGCGGCGGGTTTGGCGTTTCGCGCGGCGGCATCGGTGAGCGGCATCTGGGGGCAACTCCCTTTCGGGCTCGACCAGTTGCCCCCAAGATTGCCCCCAGTTGCCCCCAGTTGCCCCCGGAAGTCAACCGCAAGCTGCGGCGCTCCCAGGACTCCAAAATTCATAAAAAAACCCGCGTTTTATGCGGGTTTGGTGGTAGTCCTCGGATGTTTTCGGAAGTCATCGGAAGACCTAAATGGTGGAGCCGGGGGGAATCGAACCCCCGTCCATAAGTCCTACGCTGCAAGATCTACGTACGTAGC
>JBARBX010000312.1:0-8611 GCA_049793535.1 Steroidobacteraceae bacterium
CATCTGTCCGTGACGAAAGAGTATCGCCGTGTGGAACTTGCCCTTGTCATGGGTAAGCAGGCCCTGGTCCGCCAGTAACTGCAATTGCTTTTCGCCGTTCGCTCCCCCGGGCAAGCTCTGCAGCAGCGCCTCGTCGAAGGTCAGATCCAAATCCATATCAAGCTTGGTCAGCAAGGCCTTGGCACCGGCTCCGTCGGCGAAGTCGGCGGAAGTGACGTTTCGCAAGCGCACCAGGCCTTTGAGCAGCGCCTCGCCTTTGGCGTTGGCGAAGCTGATCCGGTCGATGGCGATCTCGGGCTGCTGCGCCAACAGAGACGCTCCCTGTTGCTTGAATACCGACAGCACTTCTGCCGCGCGGGCCACGGGCGCGAGCCCCGGTTTCCCGTTCGCTTGCTGCAGCCCCGCGCTCAGGCCTTCCAGGGATTCGATCTCCAGATGCCGAACCGTGAAATCAAAATGCGTGCCGGTGAGCGTGAGAGGGGCGGTCGTGATCGCGGCCGTGCCGGTTTTTGCCGACATGGTCATGAAGCCGCCGTCCGCGCTGCTCGACCCCACGGAACGCACGTCCTCTATGGTGACCGTACCCGCGCCCGCCGCGCCGGTGAAGGCCACCCGGCCAAGCGTGAAGGTCGAATCCCCCGCATACAGTGTGCGCAGCACGCGCTTCGAACGGCCGTCGAATGCCGTGGCCGTCACCTCGAAGCGCTTGCCGTCCGGGGTCGAATACATGCCGCGCGGCGCAGCGAAGTGCACCGCATAGGAGTCCATGCCTGCGCCGTAACTGACATCGGTCTCGAATCCGCCCCAGCCGATACGAGCGCCGTCATGCAGCGCCGTATCCTCGATTGCCGGACTCGAGAGCTGCGCGGATCCGCCGCCGAAGAAGCCGAGCCGTGAGCGGATGCGCAGCGGTTCCGTCGAACCGAATAGGCCGGCAACCACCGGCTGAAATGGGCCGCTGATCGCCAGATGCGATTCGGCGCGGGCCAGCCCCAGGCAGTTCCAGCCGCAGATGGGTCCATGATGAATCACCGTATGGACCGTGATTAGAAAGGGGGCGGGGGGCGCGCTGGCGGCCGCGGCAACGGCTCCAAGGACGTTCTGGCTCAGTTCCAGGGTCATATCGTCCTGCGAGGTATACCAGCCACGCCGGAAGTGATGCTGTGTCATCGCCAGATAGGGCGCCTTCTCCCGCAGTTCGCCGATTGCGCCGTTGAAGCGTGTTTCGATCGCAAATCCCATGAGCCAGGCGATGAAGGGATACATCAGAACGAGCGCGGCAACGACCCCGATCGATATTCTTTTAACCATTCTCTCCTTGAATGAAGCAACGTCGCCCGCGGCGATTGTCGCACGCGAGCTCGGGTTGACGCGAAACGGTTCAGGCGGTCAGCAGCCTAAGCGCCTCGCGATAATTGTCGCTGGTGCGGGTCAGTATGTCGGGCGGTAGCTGGGGTGCCGGAGGCTTCTTGTTCCAACTCAGGGACTCCAAGTAGTCGCGCACGAATTGCTTGTCGAAACTCGGCGGGCTGATCCCCGGCCTGTAGGACGCCATCGGCCAGAAGCGCGAGGAGTCCGGCGTCAGCGCTTCGTCGATCAGCATCAGGCGTCCGGCCTTGTCGACGCCGAACTCGAATTTGGTGTCGGCGATGAGAATGCCTCTTTGGCGGGCGTGCTCGGCCGCAAATCGATACAGCTCGAGAGCGATACGCTGAATGCCGCTCGCATAGTCGCGTCCGACAGCCTGCACCATGGCGTCGAAGTCGATGTTTTCATCGTGCTGGCCGGCCGGAGCTTTCGATGCCGGGGTAAACAGCGGCTCGGGCAAGCGGTCCGCCATTTGCAGCCCGGCAGGCAGGGAAATGCCGCACACCGAACCGTGCAGCTTGTAGTCCTTGTACCCCGAGCCGATGAGATAGCCGCGCACCACCGCCTCGATGGGCAGCGCCTTCAGCTTTTTCACCACCATGGATCGGCCGGCCAGCAGCGCCCGCTCGTCGGCGTCCGCCACCACATCCTCGACGCGAACAGCGGAGAGGTGGTTGTCCACCAGGTGCCGGGTCTTGGCGAACCAGAACAGCGAGATTTGCGTGAGGACCTCGCCCTTGAACGGGATCGGGTCCGGCAGCACGACATCGAAAGCCGACAGGCGATCGGTGGTCACGATCAGCATGTGCTCCGCGTCGACATCGTAGATGTCGCGCACCTTTCCCTGGTGGATCTTTTTCAAGCCGCGCAGGCGCGACTCGAACAGCGGTGAGGAATGCGAGACCTGTTGCATATGTGCGCGGCCTGCCGACTGCTAACATTGAAGAGTGGACGGCCGGCGATTGTGGCGGCACAGGAAAGATAGGTCAACGCGAATGAGTTGGAAAGGCAAGTTTTTTGGGGCGGTCATCGGCCTCATGGCCACGCGCACCGTCTGGGGAGCGGTGCTGGGCGCCGTTATCGGGCATATGGCCGATGACAGCGGGATCTTGGGCGGCCGGCCGGGTGCCTGGAGGTCGGCGGGTGGGGCGCCTGCGGGCTCCCCATCGATATCCGACGAGTTCTTCCGCACGGCATTCGAAATCATGGGTCATGTCGCCAAGTCCGACGGCCGAGTCTCCGAGGCGGAGATCGACGCGGCGCGCCAGCTCATGCATGAACTGAATCTGGGAACCCACGATACCTCCGTCGCGATCGAACGCTTTCGGGCCGGCAAGGCGGCCGCTTACGACGCAAGCTCGAGCATCGAGCGCTTGCGCGAGGCCTGCGGCCAGCGCTATGACCTGTTGCGCGCCTTCATGGAGCTGCAACTGCGCGCGGCGCTCGCGGGCAACGGCATGTCGCCTCCGGCGCGTGCGATATTGACGCGAGTGGCTGAACGCCTGGGGATGTCGGGTCTGGAATTCGCGTACATGGAGGCGGCGCTGCGGGCACGGCAGGCGCATCGCGCCGCCGCGGCCCCCCGCGCCGCGGACTCGCTGGCGGAGTGCTACGCAGAACTGGAAATCGACTCGAATCTCACCGACCAGGAAGTGACCAAGGCGTACCGGCGGCAAATGAGCCGCCATCATCCTGATAAACTGGTGGCGAACGGATTGCCCGAGTCGATGGCGCAAATGGCGAAGGAAAAAACCCAGCGCATCCAAGAGGCCTATGAGGGAATACGCGCGGCGCGCGGCATGAGATGAAGGAGTAGCTGAATGGCGATGATAATCTCGCCCTCGATACTGTCCGCGGATTTCTCCCGCCTGGGCGAGGAGGTGAACGCGGTGCTCGACGCCGGCGCCGACTGGATCCACTTCGACGTCATGGACAACCACTATGTGCCCAACCTCACCATCGGGCCCTTGGTTTGCGAAGCCCTGCGCAAGGCGGGAATCAAGGCGCCCATCGATGTGCATTTGATGATTTCGCCGGTGGATCGGCTGGTACCCGATTTCGCCAAGGCGGGGGCGAGCTACATCAGCTTTCATCCCGAAGCGACCCAGCATGTGGACCGAACGATTCAGCTCATCAGAGATTCCGGATGCAAGCCCGGCCTGGTGTTCAATCCGGCGACGCCCCTGAACTGGCTGGATTACGTGATGGACAAGATCGATCTGGTATTGGTGATGTCCGTCAATCCGGGCTTCGGCGGCCAGAAGTTCATTCCGGAAGCTCTGCACAAGCTCGCCGAGGCGCGGTCGCGCATTCGGGACAGCGGGCGTGACATACGTCTGGAAATCGACGGCGGCGTCAAGGTCGAAAATGCGGCGCGGATCGCGAGAGCCGGCGCGGATACTTTCGTTTCGGGCTCCGCCATCTTCGGCAGCGGCGACTACGCAAGCACCATCAAGGCCATGCGCGCCCAAATTGCGATGGGGACGATGGGCGGCGAACCTTGAGCGCTATTCGTCGTCCTCGTCGTCGTCATCATCGTCGTCGTGCGTTTCGGTGTGCGCGCTCTTGGGCTGCGGGGTGCCGCCGGCGCCGGCTTTCACCGGTACGATCAACGGCCGTGTCTTGACCTTCGGGCGGGCGTTGAATACGACAATGGTCTTGCCCGTTGCCCGCAGCAGACCCTGTTCTTCCAGTACTTTGAGGACGCGTCCCGCCATCTCGCGCGAGCATCCCACCAGGCGTGAGAGCTCTTGCCGGCTCACCTTGATTTGCATGCCCTCCGGATGCGTCATCGCGTCCGGCTCCCCGCACAGATCCATGATGGCGTGCGCGACGCGGCCGGTGACGTCGACGAAGGCGAGATCGCCCAATTTGCGATTGGTTCGATCGAGTCGGGTCGCCAACTGCGTGGCCAGCTCGAAGATCAATCCGGGGCTCTCGGCGGCGATTTGCCGAAAGCGCGGGTAGGTCATTTCGGCCAGTTCGGACTGTTGGCGCGTACGTACCCAGGCGCTGCGGGTGGGCTGTTCGTAGAACAGTCCCATTTCACCGAAGAACTGGCCTTTGTTCAGGTAGGCCAGCACCATTTCGTTGCCGTCCTCGTCCTCGATCATGACCTCGACCGAGCCCGAAATGATGTAGTACAGGATGTCCGGCAAATCGCCGGCGTGGATGATCACGGTCTTGGAAGGGACTGTCCGAATACGGCAGTAGCTCAAGAAACGATTGATCGCTGGGATATCGCTTAAAGCTTTTGCCCCTTCTTCCATGGTCTCTCCTCAGGTTATTGTTGTCGGTGAAACGCCTGTGCTGGCACGTTTTATTACATAAGTCCCGGAATCGCAAGCACTAACGGGTTTGGGCTACAGCCAATACGAGCCCTCGGTCATCGCTTTGGCGGTCAGGCGCATGGCCATGCGCACGGGAAACGGCAGCTCGCGCCCCCCCATGGACATGGCCTCAGCGCCATGCTGCATCTCATCGTGAGTCATCTGTTCGAGTATGGCGCGGCTGCGCCGGTCCGCGGCCCCCAAGCGATCCAAATGGCCGCGCAGATGGACTTCCACTTGGCGCTCGGTCTCGGCGACGAACCCTAAGTTGGCCCCGCGCCCAAGGATGCCCGCGAGGGCGCCGATGGCAAAGGATCCCGCATACCAGAGCGGGTTCAATACGCTGGTTGCGCCGCCGAGCTCGCGAAGCCTGGATTCGCACCATGCGAGATGATCGGTCTCTTCGGCGGCCGCACGGCGCATGGCGGCCGCAACCGCGGCATCGCCGGCGGTCAGCGCCTGGCCTCGGTAGAGAGCCTGGGCAGCCACCTCGCCGGCATGGTTGACCCGCATGAGCCGCGCCGAACGGACCCGCTGCACCGCATCGAGAGACTCGCTTTCCGCGGCCGCGGGGGGGTCGCGAGATGCACGAGCGGGCGTGCTTAAGGTCTTGATTGCCTTATCTATTTCGCCCAAGGCACGGTCGATCAGGCTAAATCTGCGAGTTTCCATGGCCACACTATATTATAGACGCCGCGTTGCGGCCCTGGGACTGGCATCTCTGCCCGCCCTTCTGTACACTTTCGCGCCTTTCGTTAACGACCTGAAACAGCAGAGTATTTTTCATGTACACCGTATTTTCCAAGCCTGAAGAAACCCGTGGCGACTGGTTCCTGGTCGACGCGGCAGGCAAGACTCTGGGCCGTCTGGCTTCGGAGATCGCGCACCGCTTGAAGGGCAAGCACAAGCCCAACTACGCCCCCCATCAGGACTTGGGCGATCACATCGTCGTCATCAACGCGGGCAACGTCAAGGTCACGGGCGCCAAGCTCACCGACAAGTTCTACCACCAGCACACCGGCTACGTCGGCAACTTGAAGAGCATTGCACTCGGCAAGCTGCTGCAAGAACACCCGGAGCGTGCGGTCGAGTTCGCGGTGAAGGGCATGTTGCCGAAGGGTCCCCTGGGCCGGCGCATGTACAAGAAGCTGCACGTATTCGGCGGCAAGGATCATCCCCATCAAGCACACCAGCCCAAGGCGCTGGAACTCTAAGATTTCCTAAGGACAGACACATGGCATCAAGCACAGCCGCCAATTCCTTTTACGGCACCGGCCGCCGCAAGACCTCCAGCGCGCGAGTTTATCTGCGTCAGGGAACCGGCAAAGTATCGATCAACGGCCGAACTCTCGATGAGTTCTTCGGCCGCGAAACCGGCCGCATGATCGTGCAGCAACCTTTCGGCGCCGTGCAGCTCGACGGAAAATTCGATGTCGACGCGCACGTCGAGGGCGGCGGAATCACCGGTCAGGCCGGCGCGATTCGTCACGGCATCACCCGTGCGCTCATGGCGTACGACGAGACCTTGAGATCGCCGTTGCGCAAGGCGGGTTTCGTGACCCGCGATGCGCGTGAGGTGGAACGCAAGAAGGTCGGTCGACGTAAGGCGCGTCGCGGTACGCAGTTCTCGAAACGCTAGCAGCGGGATCGCCCGGATTCTGGGGGATCGTCTAGCGGTAGGACAACGGTCTCTGACACCGTTTACCTAGGTTCGAATCCTAGTCCCCCAGCCAAATAGGGCCCGGCCACGGGCCCTTTTCTTAAAACGATACGGGGAATCATGTCGGGCGAACGCAATTCGGGTGGACGGCTGGCGCCAATGGCGCTCGCTGCGCTCGGTGTCGTGTTCGGCGACATCGGCACGAGTCCCCTCTACACGGTGTCGGCCTGCTTCACGGGTCCCGGCATTGCGGTCACCCCGGTGCACGTGCTTGGCGTGCTGTCGCTGATCTTCTGGTCCCTCGTCCTCGTCATCCTGCTCAAGTACGTGACCGTGGTTCTGAACGCGGACAACAAGGGCGAGGGCGGGGTACTCGCACTGACCGCGTTGGTGATCAACACTGCGCGCGAAAGTCCGCGGCGCCGGCTCTATGGGACCTTGGGGATACTGGGCGCATCGTTGTTCTTTGCGGACGGCGCCATCACGCCCGCGATCTCGGTGTTGAGCGCGGTGGAAGGTTTGCATGTGGCGGCGCCGGACGCGCAAATTCCGATTCTGCCCATCACCATCCTGGTGCTGGTGGGACTGTTCCTGATCCAGCGGCACGGCACGGGCTCGGTGGGCAAGGTATTCGGCCCGGTGATGCTGGGGTGGTTCGCGACCTTGGCGGTGATGGGGAGCAGTTGGATCGTGCGGGAGCCCGGCGTGCTGTTGGCGCTCGATCCGACGCGCGCGCTGATTCTATTCTCGGAGCACAAGGTGGGCGCTCTCGCAGTCCTTGCCGGTGCCTTCCTCAGCGTCACGGGCGGCGAGGCCCTGTACGCCGACATGGGCCATTTCGGCAAGGCGCCGATCCGCCTCGGTTGGATTTGCATCGTGATGCCGGCACTCGTTCTCAATTACTTCGGCCAGGGCGCGCTGCTGATCGAAAATCCCACGGCCATCAGCAATCCTTTCTACCTGATGGCCCCGTCCTGGTCGCTGTGGCCCTTGGTCATGCTGGCGACCGCGGCCACCGTCATCGCGTCGCAGGCGGTGATCTCGGGTGTGTTCTCGGTGACCACTCAGGCAGTGAGCCTGGGGCTGCTGCCGCGCCTGCGGGTCGAACATTCCTCGGCGGACAACGCCGGGCAGATCTACGTGCCAACCATGAATTGGATCCTGATGGTCGCCGCGCTCGCATTGGTGTTCGGTTTCGGCAGCTCGGCGGCGCTGGCGGGGGCCTACGGCCTGGCGGTTTCGGGCGCGATGACCATAGTGACGCCGTTGACCTTGAGTTTGATCAAGTCGCGCACGGGCAAGGAGTCCCGTTGGCTCCGCGCGGGCCTGTCGGCGCTGTTCGTCGTCGACATAGCCTTCCTGCTGGCGAATCTGACCAAGCTCGAGGACGGCGGCTGGCTGCCGCTCGTGTCGGGACTGATCATCTACTGGCTGATGCAGACGTGGCAGAGCGGACGCGCCTCGGTCATGACGCGCATGTTGCGCGAGCAGAAGCCGGTGCGCGATTTTCTCGAGGAATTGAAGCGCGATCCGCCCGTGCGGGTGGGGGGCACGGCCATCTTCATGGACGCGAAGGCCTCCGGCATCCCGCGCGCCCTGCTCAACAACATCAAGTTCAACCGCGTCATCCACGAGCATGTGGTCCTGTTGACGGTGGTGACCCGCGAACAGCCGCGAATCACCTCGTCCAAGCGCCTGACGGTGACCCCGGTGTGCGAGGGAATCGTGAGGGTGGTGGCACAGGTCGGCTTCATGGAGAAGCCGAACATCACGGAGATATTGCGGGAGGCCGAAGCGTACGGCGTGCCCTACGAACCCGAGCACACGACGTTCTTCCTGAGCCGGGAAGAACTGCTGCCGGGACGGCGCTCCGATCTGCCCCCGTTGCGGCGCAAGGCGTTCATGCAGATGGCGCGGAACGCGCAGGTGATTGCGGACTACTACGGATTGCCTCCCAGCCGCGTCATCGAAATAGGCACGAGGCTGGAAATCTAGGGCGGGCGCGCACCGGCCCAATTCTAGGGCGGTGCCTCCAGGGTCTCGACTGCGTGGTCGCCCGCCACGATCAGGATGTCGGCGCGCCGCCGGGCGAACAAGCCGACGGTCACCACCCCCGTGATTTGATTCGCCGTAGATTCGAAAGCCGCCGGGTCGTCGAGCCGCAGGTTATGGAGGTCCAGGATGACGTTGCCGTTGTCGGTGACCACGCCTTCGCGCCAGACCGGCTGCCCTCCCATCGTCACGAGCCGGCGCG
>JBARBX010000313.1:0-1989 GCA_049793535.1 Steroidobacteraceae bacterium
CGACATTCACCGCAGGCGAGGCGCCGCGCCTCTTGAAGAGCGCGAGGGTGTCCTCGAGCTCGCCCAGCTTCTTTCCGGTCAGGATCCGCAGCTCCTGGAAATCGCGGTTGTCGTCCTTGCGGCCGTAGGCCTCGTGCACGCGATCGAGCGCCGCCTCGACCCGGCCCACCGCCTCGGTATAAGGCTGCAGATAGGAGCTTTCACCGGTGAGGAGGTAGCCGCGCTGGCCCGATTCGGCGTCGGTCATGAGCGCGATGAACTCGCTCAGGGCTTGCTGCCGCAATTGCGAGTCGTGAACGCGCTCATTGGCGGCATTCAGCCGCGACTGGCCGGCCGCCGCCAGGAAGAACAAGCCGATGAGAAAGCCGATCAGGAGCAGCGGCGGCAAGGCGATGTACCATCGGCCGATATCGCCCAATTCCTCGCCCAAAATCTTCATATGAGGGTCCGCGCCAAGGGGCGGTGCAGTCTATCATGTGAGGCGAGTCCTACAGGGAGGGCCGGCCGCGACCTCTGGTGTAGGCGCCCGAGCGCTGTCAAAATGCGGGCGAAAGCGATCTTCGGTGTTCTATCAGGAGAAGAGAAATGGAATCCACATTCGACGGAACCGCCGAGCAGGTGCGGGCGAGCGGGCGCCGCGTCCAGGAGGAATTGAGCGCCGGGGCGAGCGATATCACGGCCGCCGCCTCGAAGGAGATCAAGGGCCTGATTGCCGACGTCGAGGATCTGATCGCGCGCATCGCCGACTTGAAGGATTCGGATGTGGTACGGGTGCGCGGCAAGGTTCAGCGCGCGGTTGATGCAACGAAGCAAAGTCTGACGGATGGGGCCGACAGCATACGGCAGCACGCACAGAAGGCGGCGAACACGGCGGACAGTTATGTGCGCGAGAGCCCATGGCAGGCGGTGGGCATTGCCGCCCTGGTGGGTGCGATCGTGGGTATTCTAGCGACCCGCCGTCCCTAGGGTTGAAGGGTGCGGCTGCTGTGGTCATTGCCGAAGGCGGCGCCGGCTCTGCTGCGCCATCTATCGGCGTACGTGGACCTCGCCAGTCTGGATTTGGCCAGGGCGCGGCGGGAGCTCTCGGCGCAGATCCTGGCGTCCACCATCATCGTCATCTGCGCGTTCTTCGCGTTGGCCCTGGGTTGCCTGGCGGTGATCGCATACACCTGGGACACGCCGCACCGGCTCGGCGCCATCGCATGGATGGCGGGCGGGTTCTTGGGGTTGGCGATCGCGGCCGCCGTGTACCTGGCCCGAGTCGCCCGCTCGAGATCGCAGTTTCTCGCCTCGGTGCGCCGCGAATGGCTCGAAGACCGGGTGCTCCTCGAGCGGCTACTGTCGTCGGATCAGGATTGAGCGCCCATGAATCCCTCTGAAGAAGCGCAGCTGGCGGCCATTCTCGCGCGACTCGCCGAGTCGCGCGAGGAGTTGCGGCGGGTGCTCGAGCCGCAGAACCGGGAAACACAGGACGCCAACTCCTCTGCGCGCGACGCTGAGTTTCCCCGCAGCCGAACCATGCAAATGCTCATGAGCGGACGGGGACTTGGAATACTGGGCGCCATCGCCGCCGGCCTTTTCGTCGCCCGTCCCGCGCTGATGCTCAAGCTGCTGCGAATGCTGCCGGCCGGCGCGACCGCTCGAATACTGCTGCTGCGCGCATTTGCCGCGCTGCGCGCAAAGCCGGAACGGCCCCGCCGAAGTTCGCCTCCTTCAACCTAGGGTGACGAGCCCATGGTGGTGGCGGCCATCATCGTTGAGCGCGATTTCGCAGGGGCGCGCCGGTATCTCCGCGCCATCGAGAGACGCCCGCACGATGCCGCCATTCACCCCGTTCGGGTTCTCCACCGCGATGCGGTAGCGCGATGTCCCGTACTTATAGGTGATCTCGAATCCGGTCCATGCTCGCGGGATGCAGGGCTCGATGACCAGGGTCCGTCCGCGCAAACGGATGCCCAGTATTGCCTCCGTGGCCGTGCGGTACATCCA
>JBARBX010000314.1:0-5348 GCA_049793535.1 Steroidobacteraceae bacterium
GGTCCCCACCAAGCCAAGATAGAGCGCATCGCCGCCCGACTGCAGCGATTGCAGGCCATCCTCGGCGGCACGGTCCTCGTCGTCCGAGAAGGGCTGCGGATCGACCACGGTGACGTGAATCTTGCCACCGGAGCGCGCCGCCAGCTCCTCCAGGAACTCGCGTACGCGGGTGGCATAGGGCAGCAGCAGCGGCGCCTGCTTGGCGGCGGTCTCGCGCGAGAAATAGAAATACAGGTTGATCGGCTCCTTGAGTTCGCCGAGCACCTGCTTCGTGCCGGGACTCAAGGTGTACAGCTTGTTCTGCGTGAGGTCGAGGCGCAGGCCGCGCAGCCCAACGTTCGACAGCATCACCACGCCGAGAAATAGCACGGCGAGCGCGATCAGGCCGCCGACCCCATAACCCATCTTCCGCCAGCGACTACCCACGGTCATTCCGCCTTTTTCATGTCGAGTACCACGGCCGTGGCCGTCAGCCAAAAGCCGATCAGAGCGGCGAAGTACACGATATCGCGCAAATCGATGACACCCTTGGAGATCGCTTCGAAGTGAGTGAAGAAGCTCAAGCTTGCGATTGCATCGACGATGGTCTGCGGCAAGATTCCGCGAACGAAATCCAGCACCAGCGGAAATCCCGCCAGCAGAAATACGAATCCCACCAGCGCCGCCGTGATGAACGCGACCACCTGGTTGCGGGTGGCCGCGGACAGGCACATGCCGATCGACAGGAATCCGCCCGCCATCAGCAGGCTGCCGAGATAGGCCGCGATGATGGCGCCGTTGTCCGGAGATCCCAGGTAGTTGACGGTGATCCAAATCGGGAAGGTGAGCAGCAGGGCGATTCCGGTGAATGCCCATGCCGCCAGGAATTTACCAACCACCGCCTGCCACAGGGTGATGGGCAGAGTCATGAGCAATTCGATGCTGCCGCTGTTGCGTTCCTCGGCCCACAGGCGCATCGACACGGCGGGGATGAGCACCAGATACAGCCAGGGGTGCCAGCGAAAAAAGGACTGCAAATCGGCCTGTCCGCGCTCGAAGAAGCCGCCCACTTGGAAGGTGAAGACCGCCGCCATCCCCAGGAAGATCACGATGAACACGTACGCCAGCGGCGTCGCGAAATAACTGCGCAATTCGCGCCTGAAGACCACGAGAACCTTGCTCATGCTGCGGCTCCTGGCGCGGCATCGGTTCGTGCGGTGCCCGGCGGTTGAGTCAATGCGCGGAACACCTCGTCGAGCCGTCCCGATTCGAGATGCAGCTCGGGCACGTCCCAATTGTTCTTATCGATGATGGCGCTCACCGCGGACAGGGTGTTCGCGCCGCGCTTCGGCAGCGCCGTGAGCCGCAGCTCGCGCGCGTCTGATTCGACTTCGGCGACTTCCGGGAGCAGCGCGATCTCGCGGCGCGCCGCATCGAGCTCCGCGAGCTTCTCGAACCGCAGGCTGACGGCATGGTGGTACCGGGAGCGCGCTTCGAGCGCGGTCGGCGTCTCATCCGCCACGATGCGGCCGTTCGCGATGATGATGGCGCGCGTGCACACCTCGTGGACCTCTTCCAGGATGTGAGTGGACACGACGACCAGCTTGTCCTTGCTCAATTCGTTGATCAGGCGCCGCACTTCGTGCTTTTGATTGGGATCGAGGCCGTCGGTCGGCTCGTCCAGAATCAATACCTGTGGATCGTGAATCAACGCCTGTGCGAGTCCGACTCGGCGGCGAAAGCCCTTGGACAGGGTTTCCACGACTTGCTCGATCACCGGTCCCAAGCCCAGCCGATCGATGACGACCGCCCGTCGCTCGCGGCGCCGTTCGCCGGTGAGGCCGCGCACATCCGCGACGAAGTCCAAAAACTCCGCGACCGTCATTTCGCCGTAGCTCGGGGCGCCCTCGGGGAGATATCCCATGCACGACTTGGCCGCCACGGGCGCGGTCTCGATGTCGTGCCCGCAGACCGATACCCGGCCGGCGGAGGGCGCAATGAAGCCGGCGATCATGCGCATGGTCGTGGACTTGCCGGCGCCGTTGGCGCCCAGAAATCCCAGCACTTCGCCGGGGGCCACCGTGAAGGTCAAATCGTCGACGGCCAGTTTGTCGCCGTAGCGCTTGGACAGATTCTTCGTTGTTATCATTGCCGCCTTGGAGCGTTCATTTGCGTGGAGGTTCAAAATTTTTTTGCGAGGTACGCGCGGACCGTGGCTAGCGCTTGGATGCTCCGGCCTTCGCATCGATGGCCGATTTATTTTCCTTGAGAATACGGCGTACTTCGGGCAGCAACGGCCGGTCCGCCATGCGTGCAATGAGTTCGGGCAATTCGTACCACTTGCGTCCCCATTGGACCAGCCGAGCGGCATCGGCGATGACCTGCTCGCGCGCGGCCTCCGAGGGTGCGCCGAGGTCGCCGGGGGCGGCCTTCGCGGACGCCTTGGGCAAGGCTCTGGGCGGCGGCGCCGGTTTGGCCGCGGTTCCCAATCGCGGCGGCTGTCTGCCCGGCGGCTTTGCAGCCGGTTTGGCCGGCGCGGGCGCCTTGCGTTCGGTACGCGCAACCTGAGCCGTGCCGGCGGGAGGCGGCGTGCGTTTCGTGGCGAGAAATTTCGGCATTTCCCGGGTCGCCGTGGCTCCGGTGCCCACGGCCGCCACGGCCACGGTAGTCGTACTCCCGGTGGTCTGGGCGGGACCGCCTGCTTTTGCTTCCGCCGGCGCCGCGGTCAATGGGACCTCATTCTCGGCGTAGGCCACGGGGATGAAGCGCTCGATGTGCTCGGATCCCACCAGGTTCGCGAGAAAGATCATCAGTTCCAAGGAATCCGAATACTTTGCGTCCCCCATTTTCACGCGCTCTTCGATTTGGGTGCGCAAAGCCAGGGTCTTTTGCATCGCTACATCGATGATCCAGCGGCTGGGCCGCTGATGCTCCACCCAAGGCTGGATCTTCCAGTAGCTGTCGTCATCGAGGGAGGAATACCTGGCGTGAAGCTCGAGGCTCTTCTGCCATTTGCCCAGCAGTTCCAGCAATCGTTGATCGGCGGGTGTTGCCATGTCTCAAGCTCCAGCGTGCACCCTAAACGAACCTTGGGCCGATGGCTAGCGGTACATCGAGACTGGGCCGCGCTAGACTGCCGGCCATGTGCGGGATAGCGGGCATCATCAGTTCACGGGCGAGCATCGAGATTGCCGGCGGCATGGCGCGGCGCCTGCGGCATCGCGGTCCCGACGGCGAAGGGGTGTGGGGTGAGCCTGGTGTCGCGCTGGCGCACCGCCGGCTCGCCATTCTGGATTTGTCCGACGGCGGCCATCAGCCCATGGAATACGGCTCCCAGGTGCTCACGTACAACGGCGAGATCTACAACTTCCCGCAATTGCGCGCGACGCTCCCGGGACCCTGGCGCTCGAGCGGCGATACCGAAGTGCTGATTCATCTTCTGGCGAAGCAAGGCAGCGCCTGCCTCGGCCGATTGGCCGGCATGTTCGCATTCGCCGCCTGGGACCGGCGCGAGCAGCGTCTGTTGCTCGCGCGCGATCGGTTGGGGATGAAACCCCTGTACTACCAGCTCTTGCCGGACGGCATCGCGTTCGCCTCCGAACTGAAGGCGCTGCTGGTTCTGGGCAAACCTGAAGTCGATCGCAGCGCGTTGCGCGATTATTTGTTTCACGGCTACATTCCGGCGCCGAAGACCATCTACCAGGGCATCTCGAAGCTGCCGGCCGGACACACGCTCACGTGGGCCGAGGGCCGCATCTGCATCGAGCGCTACTGGAATCCGTCGACGGCGATCATCGCGCGCGGTCCCGGCGCCGCGGTGGGCGAACTCGATGACCTGCTGCGCGAAGTGGTGCCGGCGCACACCTTGTCGGATGTGCCGGTCGGGGTGTTTTTGAGCGGCGGCATCGATTCGGCGCTCACCGCCTCCTACTTGAAGGCGCCGCGAACCTACACCTTGGATTTCGACCTGAGGAACCGATCGGAGGCGGCGGCGGCGCGCAGGGCGGCGGAGCACCTGCACACCACTCATATGGAGATGACGGCGCCGTTGGCGGACTTCGCGGAAGCTCTGCATGAGATACCCACGCTGTTCGACGAGCCGTTCGCGGACAGCGCCGCGTGGTCGAACTATCTGATCGCGCGATTGGCGCGCCGCGAAGTGACGGTGGCCTTGAGCGGCGAGGGCGGAGACGAGATCTTCTGCGGCTACCCGCGCTACTGGTCGAGGATCGGCGCGCGCTCGAACTTTTTCAATCGACTCCTCGCCGAACGCCTGCCGCCGCTGTCGCGCCTCGGGGCGACGATGCAGCGCCGCGCCTATGTGGGCCTTGCGGCCTACGCCGCGGCACTTGGGGGGCTGACGGCGCAACAGATCGATACTCTGTTGGCCGCCGACTGGCGGGAGCCGGAGTACGACTACTTGTGGTTCTACCGGCAGCATTGGCGGGAGAATTTGAGCCCGCTCGCTCAATTGCGCTGGCTGGATCTGAATACCGACCTGGCCGAAGGCCTTCTGACCAAAGTAGACCGAACCAGCATGGCACACTCGCTCGAGGTCCGGCCGCCGCTGCTCGATCACCGCTTGGTGGAGTTCATGCTGAGCGTCAATCCTGAGCTGCTGGTCGATCAGCGCCGCCGCCGCGGCAAATTGCTGGTCCGGCAGCTACTGGAGCCGCGGCTGCCCGCCGGCCATCTGAATCAGCCGAAATCCGGATTCGGTCTTCCGGTGCACCGATGGCTGCGGCGCCATCCGCAGCTGTTGCGCGATGCGGTCAGCCGCTTGATGGATCGCGGCGTGCTGCAGCGTACCGTCGGACCGGAGTTTCGCAGAGCCTGGTCGTTGTTGGTCCTGGACCGCTGGTTCACCGCCTTTGGATAGCGCCGCGCCGCGGTTGCTATTCGTGCCGGTGTCGGGAACGTACGGCATGGGCGAATACGCCCGCTCGCTCGCCATCGCGCGGGCGGTGAGCCGGCGCTGGCCGCGCGCCGCCGTTCACTTCGCCCTGAGCCGCCAGGCACCCTACGCCGGCGACGCGCCGTTTCCGGCGACCTTGTTCGACTCCTCGCCCACATTCCACTCCTCCGGCGTCATCGAACTGATCGAGTCGTGGCGGCCGGACATCGTCGTTTTCGACAACGCCGGGCGCACGGCGCAGCTGCGCGCAGCGCGGCGCTTGGGAGCGCGCATCGTCTATATCAGCGCGCGCGGCCGCCAGCGGCGCAAGGCCTTTCGTTGGCGCTGGATGCGCCTGCTCGACGAGCATTGGATCGCGTATCCAGAATTCATCGCCGGCCGCATAGGGCTCTTCGAATCGCTCAAACTGAGGATCGCCGGGCGGCCTATCGTGCGCTTTCTCGATGTCATTTTG
>JBARBX010000315.1:0-2892 GCA_049793535.1 Steroidobacteraceae bacterium
CCACCATCATGGCGGCGTAATACCAATGCGCGAGCAGAAACCGGATGCTGTTGAAATTGGCGAACAATACCACCCAGATCGTCAGGGCCGAGAAATACCAGATGGTGAATATCCTGCTTCTGAACACGCCTTACCCCAATCGGCCGCACCCGCGGATTGCATGATACCGGGTAGCCACACAAGTCGGCGCAAAATGAGTACTATGGCGCCTGCGGTGGCAATGCAGGGACTCGCCATGTCAACGATTCAATCCAAGATCGCCAACTCTTTGCACGCTCATTGGCGGCTGTTTCTCATCGAGGGAATTCTTCTCGTGACATTGGGGACCTTGGCCATCGTGGTCCCGAACGTTGCCACGCTGGCAGTCGCGGTGTTCATCGGTTGGCTGTTGCTCCTCAGCGGCGTCGTCGGTTTGATCGCCACGCTTCGGATGCGTTCCGCCCCCGGTTTTGGGTGGTCTTTGCTGTCGGCCGTCATCGGCATTGCCGCGGGGGTGGTGCTGCTGCTATGGCCATTGTCGGGCGCCCTGTCCCTCACCCTGGTCCTGACCGCGTTTCTGACCGTCGAAGGTGTGGCTTCGATCCTGTATGCGCTCGAACACAAGCGCGAGTTGTCCGGGCGCTGGGGTGCGATGCTGTTCAGCGGCCTCGTCGATCTCGTCCTGGCGGTCATGATTTTCGCGGGGTTCCCCGCCACGGCGGCGTGGGCGATCGGCCTGCTCGTGGGCATCAATCTGGTGTTCGGCGGGGCGGCGGTGATCGCCATGGCCTTGCACGCCCGCGGCGCTGCTCCTTAGAGCCGTACCGGAAATTCAATTCGCCGGCGACTCTTCGATGCTCGCAATCCGAGCTCTCAACAGCCGCCGCTCGGGTTCGAGTGCGGCGTGGCCCAGTGCCGCGCGGTAGGCACGGCAGGCTTCGTCGCAGCGTCCGAGTTGCTGCAAAAACCGCCCTCGTGCCGCGTGCAGCAAGTGATACTCGCCGACCTGTCCGCGCGCCGCCAGTGAATCGACGAGGTCGAGGGCGCGCTCCGCACCGTCCACCATCGAAACGGCCACCGCGTGGTTCAACTCGATGACAGGAGTCGGCTGCAGCCGCAGCAGCACCTCGTACAACCCGACGATCTGCGGCCAATCGGTGTCCTCTTTACGCAATGCCCGCACGTGCAGCGCGGCGATCGCCGCTTGCACGGCATACCCACTCAGTTGTCCGCCACTGCACAGCGATCGATCGACGAGCGCCAATCCTTCGGCGATCTTCTGCCGATCCCACAGTGTTCTGTCCTGATCTTCGAGCAGAACCACGTCCCCGGACAGAGACTCTCGGGCCGCCCGGCGCGCATCGTGCAACAGCATCAGCGCCAGCAACCCCTGCAGGGCTGCATTGTTCGGCAGCAATTCGTCGAGCAGGCGTCCCAGGCGTATGGCTTCGCCGCAGAGCTCGGCATCGACCAGCCGGGTCCCACTGGTTGCCGCGTACCCCTCGGTGAACACTCCGTAGACCACCGCGAGCACGCCTTGAATGCGCTCGCCGAGCAGGGGCGGTTCAGGCGTCTCGTAGGGGATTCCCGCGTCGCGGATTTTCTTCTTGGCGCGCACCAGCCGTTGCGCCATGGTCTCCTCACTCACCAGAAACCCGCGGGCCACGGCCTGGGTGGATAGTCCGCATACCTCACGCAACGTGAGCGCAATCTGCGCCTCGATGCCGAGCGCCGGATGACAGCAGGTGAAAATGAGCCGCAGCCGGTCATCGCCGAACGTGGGTTCGTCGGCATCTTCGAACGCCGCCGCGTCCGCTTCGGCGCTGGCCAGCTCGCGGTCGAATATCTTGGTCCGAAACACGACATCGCGGCGAATTCGATCGACCGCCTTGTTGCGCCCGGTATTGATCAGCCAGGCGCGGGGATTCGACGGCGCGCCTGAGGCCCACTGCTCCACCGCGGCGGTGAATGCCTCCTGACGAGCCTCCTCGGCCAAATCGAAATCGCCGAGCAGGCGGATCAGTGTTGCGAGAACACGACCCGCCTCCCGGCGAAATATTTCCTCGACTTCCCGGTCTACCTCGCGCGTGCCCGGCATCATGCCCGCGACCATCTCTTAAGTAGTGAGTGGCCAGATGGGTCGCACTTCGATGCTTCCAGCCCTGGCTCCGGGTATTCGCGCCGCAATTCCGATCGCTTCGTCCAGGTTCTTCGCCTCCACCAGGTAGTAGCCTCCCAATTGCTCGCGGGTCTCGGCAAACGGCCCGTCGGTCGTGGTCACCTTGCCGTTGCGCACTCTGACGGTGGAGGCCGTCGACGTGGGCTTGAGCCGATCGCCCGCCTTGAATTGGCCGGCCTGGATGATCCCCTTGGTGAACTCCGTATATTCCGCCGACATGGCGGCAAGCTCCGCCGGGGGTGTCGCCGCAAACTCCGCCTCGTTTCTATAAATCATCAATAAATACTGCATTTGGAAATTCCTATTTGTCGGCGCGATTCGCCGTTTAATAGTCGAACGGCCGAGGGGTATTTCGACATCCCGGGAACTTAATAGGCTTCGACGGCTCCAATATACACGAGAAATCAGTGGGTTACGCTCGAATCGCTGAACGCTGGCGGCTCTTCGCCCCAGGCCGTAAGATCACAGGGCTTTGATCAATCATTCGTACCGATAAAGAGGATTCCCGATGAAGGCTTGGATACCGCTCACCCTGGTTTTCGCACTTGGCACCGCCGTTCAGGCAAACGCGACCTGCACCTATCCGCGCGCTCCCGACGCGCCCCCGGACGGGAACACCGCGACCAAGGACCAGATGATCGCCGCGAAGCATGATTTCGACCGATACAACAGCGAAATGAATTCCTACTTGGATTGTCTGAAGCTCGAGATGGATGCCGCCGCACCCAAGGATC
>JBARBX010000316.1:0-3121 GCA_049793535.1 Steroidobacteraceae bacterium
GCCGAGGTGCTGCTCAATCTGGGCTATGCGGTGCAGGGCTCCGACCTCAAGGCCAACTCCGTCACCCAACGGTTGGCACGCCTCGGCGCGACGATTTTCATCGGACACAGTGCCGACCACCTGGGCGATGCCGACGTGGTGGTGGTGTCGAGCGCCGTCAACCGGTCCAATCCGGAGGTTGCCGCGGCGTTGGCGAAGCGCGTCCCGGTGGTGCCGCGCGCGGAAATGCTGGGCGAACTGATGCGCTTTCGCTATTCGATCGCCGTGGCCGGCACGCATGGCAAGACCACGACCACGAGTCTGGTCGCAAGCGTGCTCGCCGAGGGGGGCCTCGATCCCACCTTCGTCATCGGCGGCCGGCTGAAGAGCGCCGACAGCAATGCCAAGCTGGGCGCCGGCCGGTATCTGGTGGCCGAAGCCGATGAGAGCGATGCCTCATTCATGCACTTGCAGCCGATGATCGCCATCGTCACCAACATCGACAACGATCACCTGGCGACGCACGAGGGAGATTTCGCCCGCCTCAAACAGAGCTTCGTCGACTTCCTGCACAACTTGCCGTTCTACGGGCTCGCGGTGCTGTGCTCCGACGATCATGTGGTGCAGAGCATCCTCGAGGATGTGGCGCGGCCGTTCCACACCTACGGTTTCGCGGCTGAAGCGGATATCCGCGCCGTCGATGTGGTGCGCGACGGTCTGCAGTCGCACTATCGGGCGCTGCGCCCGGGCCGGGAGCCGCTCGCCATCACCGTGAATCTGCCCGGCCGCCACAATGTGCTCAATTCCCTGGCGGCGGTGGCGGTGGCGACCGAGCTCGAAGTTCCCGATGCCGCGATTCAGCGGGCGCTGGCGCAGTTTCAGGGCATCGAGCGTCGCCTGCAGCAGTTGGGTGAGATTCAGTGGACGGGCGGGCGGGCTCTCGTCGTCGACGACTACGGCCATCATCCGACCGAAATTGCGGCGACCCTCGAGGCCGTGCGCCAGGGCTGGCCGACACGGCGCCTGGTGCTCGCATTCCAGCCCCACCGCTACACCCGAACGCGCGATCTCTTGGACGACTTCGGGCGAACCCTGAGCGAATGCGACGTGCTGCTGGTCACCGAGGTGTATGCGGCCGGCGAGACGCCGATCGCCGGCGCCGACGGCCGCGCGATTTGCCGCGCGGTGCGCACTCGCGGACTGGTGGAACCGGTATTCGTCGAGCGCGCGGACGACCTGGCCGACAGCCTGCGCGGCCTGGTGCATGACGGCGATGTGGTGCTGATCATGGGCGCCGGCAATATCGGCGCGGTCGCGCAGGATCTCAAGAGCCGCTTCGCGGCAGGAGCAGCCGCATGAGCGCGCAGCGGCTCACCGATCTGTCGCCCGAGTTCGCCGCGCGAGTGCTGCACGACGTGCCCATGGCGAAGCATACGTCCTGGCATGTGGGAGGCCCGGCGGATTATTTCTTCACCCCGCGCGACGTCGGGGATCTCGCGGCCTTCGTGCGTCAACTGCCGCCGGAGGTGCCGCTGCTGTGGATCGGGCTCGGCAGCAATCTCTTGGTGCGCGACGGCGGCATCCGCGGCGCCGTCATCTCGACGCACGGCGCGTTGGGCGCGCTCGAGCGCTTGAGCGCCACGCGCATCCGGGTCGAGGCGGGGGTGCCCTGCGGGCGCATAGCCCGGCAGTGCGTGAAATGGGGATTGGGGCCCGCTGAATTCTTTGCCGGCATTCCCGGCACTCTGGGCGGCGCGCTCGCCATGAATGCCGGTGCCTGGGGCGCGGAGACCTGGCGCCACGTGGTCGAGGTCGAAGTGCTCGATCGCCGCGGCGCGCGCCGCACGCGCAAGCCCGACGAGTATGAGATCGGCTACCGCAGTGTGAAGGGACCCGCCAACGAGTGGTTCATCGGGGCGCAGCTAGAGTTCGAGCGCGCACCGGGCGTCAACGCCGACGCCATCCGCGAGCTGCTCGACAAGCGCAAACAAACCCAGCCGATCGGCGAGTGGAGCTGCGGATCGGTTTTCACCAATCCGCCGCAAGATCACGCGGCGCGGTTGATCGACAGCGCCGGCCTCAAGGGGTTTCGCATCGGCGACGCCTCGGTTTCCGAGAAGCACGCCAATTTCATCATCAACCACGGGAGTGCCCGCGCCGCCGACGTCGAAGCGCTCATCGAGCACGTGCGGCGCGCCGTCGCGCAGGCTCACGGCGTCGAGCTTGCCACCGAGGTTCGCATCGTGGGAGCGCCGGCGTGAGCCTGCTCGCCTTGAACGCCGCCATGCATCGCACCCTGTTACCGGAGGATTTCGGCACGGTGGCGGTGCTGCTCGGCGGCGATTCCACCGAACGGGAGATCTCCCTGCTGAGCGGCAACGCCGTGCTCGCGGCGCTGAAGCGCCGCGGCGTGAACGCGCATGCCTTCGATCCCCAGGACAGGCCGGTGCAGAACCTGGTGAGCGAGGGATTCGACCGGGTGTGGATCGCCCTGCATGGACCGGGCGGCGAGGATGGCACGATGCAGGGTGCGCTCGAGTGGTTGGGAATCCCCTACACGGGCAGCGGCGTCCTCGCCTCGGCGTTGACCATGGACAAGCTCAAGACCAAGCGCGTGGTCGTGGGGGCGGGCATTGCGGCTCCCGACTATGCCGTGCTGGCGAACCCGGCCGATCTGCCGCGCGCGCTCGAGCGCATCGGCCTGCCCATGATGGTGAAGCCCGCGTCCCAAGGCTCGAGCGTCGGGATCACCAAGGTCAAATCGGCCGCGGACCTGGGGAAGGCGTACGCCGAGGCGCGCGCCATCGACCCCATCGTGTTCGCGGAACGGTTCATCGCCGGGGATGAGTACACGGTGGGGGTGCTGCAGGATCAGGGCCTGCCGTCGATCCGCATCCGGCCCGCCACCGAGTTCTACGACTACCAGGCGAAGTACTTCCGCAACGATACCCAGTACCACTGCCCGAGCGGCCTCGACTCCGCGGCCGAAGCCGAATTGCAGGCGGCGGCGCTCGCCGCATTTCGAGTGACCGACTGTTTCGGGTGGGGCCGCGTCGATTTCATGCGTGACCCGGCCACCGGCCAATTCCATTTCATCGAGATCAACACCACCCCGGGCATGACCGATCACAGCCTGGTGCCC
>JBARBX010000317.1:0-4154 GCA_049793535.1 Steroidobacteraceae bacterium
GCGCAGAAAATAGACCTGGGTCTGATTGGCCTCGAGGGCGGTAAAGGCGATCCTCCTGGCGCCCAGGATTCGGCCGACGATCTGCCCGAAGCGCCCGAAGCCCGCGATGATCACCTTGGGATACAGCTCTTCCGGTGTATCGAACGGCCGTCCGTCCGTCTCCTTCTTCGTGAACAGGCTGTCGTGCAGCGTCAGCAGGAGCGGGCTCAATATCATGGAGCCCGTCACCGCCAGCACCAGCAGATCGGCGACGCCGGTGGCCAGGATGCCGAGCGAGGCGGCGAGGCCGAACAGGACAAAGGCGAATTCGCCGCCCGAGGGCAAACTGAATGCGAGCCCCCGGCCGGTCGTGTTGGGCAGGCCCGAGAGCCGCCCGATCGCCCGTAGTACCGCGACCTTGACCAACATGAACCCCAAGGTTAGGCCGATGAGGGTCAGCGGCTTCTCGAGCACGAGTCCGAGGTTGGCAGACATTCCGACCGTGATGAAGAACAGCCCAAGGAGCAGGCCCTTGAAGGGCTCGATATCGGCCTCTAGTTCGTGGCGGAATTCGCTGTCGGCCAGCAACACTCCGGCCAAAAAGGCGCCCAGCGACAGGGACAATCCCACCTGGCTGACGAGCAGCGCGGTGCCGATGACCACCAGCAAGCCCGCAGCCGTGAAGGCCTCGGCGACGCGTGTTGCGGCGACGATGCGCAGCATGGGGCGCAGCGCATAGCGCCCGCCGATGACGACCGCGGCGATGACGGCGACGAATTTGATGGCGAGCCAACCGCCGGGACCCGCGGTCTTGGCCGAGGCCGCCCCGAGCAGCGGCAGCAGGGCCAGCGCCGGCAATACCGCAATGTCCTGAAACAGGAGGATACTGAAGGCCGAGCGCCCGTATTGAGAATTGAGTTGGCCTCGCTCCGCCAACAATTGCAGGACCAGCGCTGTGGACGACATCGAGAGGCCGAAACCGATGACGAGCGCGGGCGCCAATCCCACGTCGAATCCGAAGTACGCCGCCGAGCCTATGCACGCGGTGGTCGCGAGCACCTGTGCCAGCCCCAGGCCGAAGATGGATTTACGCATCACCCACAGGCGCGAGGGCTGAAGTTCGAGTCCGATGACGAACATCAGGAGTACGATGCCGAACTCCGCAATGTGCTCCGTGACGTCGATCTTGCTGATCAACCCCAGGCAGGCAGGGCCGATGATGATGCCGGCGGCGAGGTAGCCGAGCACCGAGCCCAGCCTGAAGTAGCGGAATATGGGGATCGCAATGACCGCCGCGGCGAGGAATATGGCGATCTGCGCCAACAAGCTCATAATTAATCTCCTGTGACCGCCAGAGCCTAGCAACTATGTATCGTCAAAGCATTCAATTTCCCGTCAAGGACACCGGCCTGCGCGAGGACGTGCATGCCTTGGGCGCCTTGATCGGAGAGATGCTGCGCGACCAGGGCGGCGAGGAATTCTTCACGCTGGTGGAGGGCGATCGACTGGCGGCCATACGGCGCCGTGAAGGGGACGCCGCCGGCGAGGCGGAATTGCAATCGCGCACCACGGGCCGGTCGCCGTCGGCGGCCACGGACCTGACCCGCGCGTTTTCCATCTGGTTCCAGGCCGTGAACACGGCGGAGAAAGTGCATCGCGTTCGCCGCCGCCGTCAATATCTCGACGACTCCGGCAGGGGGCAGCCGGGCGGCATCGCCGACTGCATCTCACGCCTGCAGGGCGACGGGGTCACGCTGGAGCAGGCGCTCGATCTGATCGGCTCCATGAGCATCGAGCCCGTGTTCACCGGGCACCCCACCGAATCGACCCGCCGCACCATCCTGCGCAAGCAGCAGCACATCGCGCAGGACTTGCTGGATCGGCTGAATCCCGCGTCGACGTCCGCCGAATTGAATACCTTGTGGGCGCGTGTGCGGCTCGAGATCACGAGTATCTGGCAAACCGAAGAGCATCCGCGCGAAGGCTTGACGGTGGTCGACGAGCGCGAGCACGTGCTGTTCTATCTGATCGACATTCTGTACCGCGTCGTGCCGTTGTTCTACGAGGAAATCGAGGCGGCGCTGGCCAAGGCCTTCGCGGTTCCCGTCGAGCAGCTCGATGTGCCGAGCATCCTGCATTTCGGATCCTGGGTGGGCGGCGACATGGACGGCAATCCCGACGTGCACGGCAAGTCCATACGTGAAACCTTGCATCGTCATCGGCAGGTGATCGTGTCGACGTACTTTACCGAATGCGGCCAGCTCGCCGAGACCTTAAGTCAAAGCGCGAACCGCGTGGGTGTGAGCGGTGCGCTCGCCGCCCGCATCGATGGGTACAGCGCCATACTGCCGGGCTCCCAGGCGCTTGCGCCGGCGCGGCACGATCGCATGCCGTACCGCATGTTCTTCGGGCAGATCGGCGAGAGGCTCAAAGCGACCTACGAAGGCCGGCCCAACGCATATCAGGGTCCCGACGAATTGCTGGCCGACGTGGCCCTCGCGGCCGACAGCCTGATAATGAATCGAGGACGCCACGCGGGATATTTTCTGGTCAGGCGCTTCATGCGCAGAGTGCGCACCTTCGGTTTTCATCTCGCGACGCTCGACGTCACTCAGCATGCACACATGCACGATCAGGTGATCGCGCAAGGCTTGGGATCGGCGGATTGGCCGACGCTCGCGCCCGACGAGCGGCTGCGGCGGCTGCGCGATCTGTTGGCTCGCGACCAGGGGCCGACGTCGGCCTTCGACGCCATCGGCCGCCGCAGCCTCTGGGTGTTCGAGGCCATTGCCCAGGCGCGGCACAAGTTCGGTGCCCGCGCCATCGGTGAATACATCGTGAGCGGCGCCCGGGGACCCGAGGACATCCTGGCGGTTCTGCTGCTCGCGCGCTGGGCCGACATCACCGACAAGCGCACGGGTGAATCGCCGCTCGACGTGGCGCCGCTGCTGGAGTCGATCGACTCGCTGGAACGGGCCGGCGATGTACTTCGCGCGCTGCACGGCGAGCCCGCGTACGTGCGCCATCTGGCATCGCGCGGCAATCGCCAGAGGGTGGTGATCGGCTATTCCGACAGCAACAAGGAGGGCGGGATCGCCGCCTCACGCTGGTCCTTGCAGGTGGCGCAGTCCGAGTTGCTGGAGGCCGCGCGCGAAACCGGCATCCAGGTGCTGGTCTTTCACGGGCGCGGCGGCACTCCGTCGCGCGGCGGCGGGCGCACGGAACGATTGGTCGAGGGCGCGCCGGACGGCGCTATTCGCGGCGCGCTGAGGTTGACTGAGCAGGGCGAAGTCGTCAATCAGAGTTATGGCCTGCGGCCGATCGCGATGCGCACATTGGAGCGCACTTTCGCGTCCGTGGCCCTGGCGACCGCCCACGCCGGAACGAGACCCGCGATCCCCGCGGCACAGATGGCGGCGATGCAGACCATCGCGGCGCAGAGCCTTGCGGCGTACCGCGAATTGGTGTTCGGCGGCGCGCAGTTCTTCGAATACTTTCGCGCGGCCACGCCGCTCGATGTGATCGAGCGTATGCACCTCGGATCGCGCCCGGCGGCGCGGCCCGATGGCAGCGGGGTGCACGCGTTGCGGGCCATTCCCTGGGTGTTCGCATGGACGCAAAGCCGCCACATGCTGCCCGGTTGGTTCGGCTTCGGCAGCGGTCTGCAAGCGGCATTGGAACAGCACGGCGCCGATGTGCTGGGCCACATGGCGGCGCACTGGCCTTTCTTCGGGCATCTGCTCGACGATGTGGAGGCCATGCTGGCGCGGACCGACCTGGAAATTGCCGGCCGCTACGATGAGTTGGCCGGCGCCGCGCTGCGCACGCAGGCCGAGCTGATCCGCAAGGAATATGCCTTGACGGAGGCGCATGTGCTGCGCCTGCGCGGCACGGCGACCCTGCTCGACGGCGACCCGACCCTGCAGCGGTCGATCAAGCTGCGCAATCCCTACATCGATCCCATGCATCTCATGCAGGTGGATCTATTGCAGCGCTGGCGCAATACGGGGCGCAAGGATCCTGCTTTGTTCGGTGCCCTGCGCGCCACCATCAACGGGATCGCCCAAGGGTTGCAAGCCACCGGCTGACCGGGATCGTTCACAAACGAAGACAACGGCATCACCAAAGGCTGGGTGGGAGGGGCATTTCCCGGACCGCCGTGAATCCGTCCGTGG
>JBARBX010000318.1:0-5369 GCA_049793535.1 Steroidobacteraceae bacterium
CGCCGGGCGGCCGCGCGGCGCGGCGCCATCGACCGCTACCTCTGGGATAAGCCTGCGGGCGTGTATCTTGACTACCGCTGGACGCGAAAGGCCCGCATCCCGCGGCTGTCCGCGGCGGCGCTGTACCCTCTGTTCGTGTCCGCGGCCTCCGAGACCCAAGCCGCGTCAGTCGCGAAGGTCACGGCTCGGACCTTGCTCAAGGCCGGCGGCATCGTCAGCACGCCGCTCGCGACCGGCCAACAATGGGATTTCCCGAACGGTTGGGCGCCCCTGCAATGGATCGCAATCGCCGGGTTTCGCGATTACGGTCAGACAGCACTGGCCGCAACCATTGCCTGTCGGTGGATGGCCGTCGTCATTGCGGTCTACGGTCGAAGCGGCAAGCTGGTCGAGAAGTACGATGTCGTCGACACCGGCCGCCGCGGCGGCGGCGGCGAGTACCCGCTGCAGGACGGATTCGGTTGGACCAACGGCGTCATGCGCAAGCTGATCGCGCTCTATCCTGCAGACGCCAACCTTGCCTCAGCGTCGCAATGCCCTCCACCGCCTGATCCGTCAGCTGCAGTTCGAACGGCCCGATAGGGCGCAGTCCTGAAGCTGCGCCATGCCGCGCAGCACCTTTGTCAGCACGAGTCCGCCGACCACCAGCAGCAACACCACCACGAGACCGACCAATGCACCGCGCCGGCTCGGCGATGCCTCGGGGCCCTCGCCGTCGTTACGCTCCGGGGCTCCGGGTAATCCCGGTTCATCCGGCTCCTTGGGCGACCACTGGTCGGGATTTCGCATAGGGCGATTCTGACGAAGTTGAGCCCTCTTGAACACCTCGGGGCCCGGCCGTCGCGAAAATGCTACATTCCGCACCAAGTAACGGTCGTGGCAGGGGGTACTCCCAAGAATGGCGCCGACGGTCAACAAGTTGACGCCCGAAGCGAGGTCCCCATCGCACCCTTCCCGTAGGCTCGATACAGTTATATTGTGGCGGTCAGCCCACAGAGGGCCGCGCGGTAAAGGCGCCGCGCCCCATGATTCTAAAGAATTTTGACAAGGGGAGAGGTATGACCAATAGACGCGTGCTCGTGCGACGAGCGATTGCTCTGATATCGGCCATTTCCGGCGTCATCGCCGCAGGTCCGACCTGGGCCCAAGAGACGACGAGCCAGCCCGCTTTGACGGAGATCATCGTCACCGCGCAGAAGCGCGAGCAAAACATCCAAGACGTGCCGATTTCCGTCATCGCTCTGTCCGCGGAGCAGCTCAAGGACGGCGGAGTGACGGACATCAAGAATCTGCAGGCGCTGACTCCGGGCCTGACCGTCACATCCACGACTTCAGAGAATGTCACCACCGCCCGCATCCGCGGGATCGGCACGGTCGGCGACAACCCCGGATTGGAGTCGTCCGTCGGAGTCGTGATCGACGGAGTCTATCGGCCGCGCAACGGCGTCGGCTTCGGCGACTTGGGCGAGATTCAGCAAATCGAAATCCTGGAAGGCCCGCAGGGCGAATTGTTCGGCAAGAACAACGACGCCGGCGTGATCAATATCGTGACCAAGCGGCCCTCGACGACCTTCGGCGTCACGGCGGAGGTCACCGGCGGAAACTATGATGATCGGGAGGCCAACGCCTCCATCACCGGACCGATCGGCGACATCTCCGCCGCGCGATTCTATGCGGGATACCAGAAGAGGGACGGGTTCCTCAACGTCGACGACGGTCTCGGTCCGAACACCGACAGCAGGACCGATGACCGCAACATGTACACGATGCGCGGCCAATTCTTGATCACACCGAGCGATACTGTGAACTTCCTGGTAATCGGCGACTACTCGAAACGCAACGAATCGTGCTGCGGAGCCGTGCAGACCGTCGACGGCCCGTTCTCCGGAATCATCGGCGCGCTTGCGTCCGTCCCGCCCCTGGGGGGGCAAACCGGCGTCGTCGGCATCGCCAGTCCGCCGCTCTCGCTCACCAGCCGCCAGGCTTACTCCAATCAGCCGGTGACCCAGCAAATTCGCGACACCGGAATTTCGGGGGAGCTCAACTGGGATCTTGGCGCCGCGAAGTTCACGTCGATCACCGCGTGGCGCGACAACACCATCGTGGCCGGCAACGACGTCGACTATAGCGGCATCGACATCGTGCAAGAGCCCGCCGACGAAGGCAACCAAACCGACTTCAAGCAATTCAGCGAAGAACTGCGTTTGGCCGGCAAAAGCGGCGCCCTCGATTGGTTGGTCGGCGCGTTCGCCTCGAGCGAAATCCTGACCAGCAACACAGCCATTTACGCCGGCAATGATTTCGATCTGTACGTGGGCGGCGTCGCGTCCGCGTCGGTCGGCACCAACCCACCCAACTTTCTCGAGATTCCCGGATTCACCGGGCAACCCCCGGGCGGCACCTTCATCCCGGGAGTCTCCGGCGAGCAGGACTTCTATCATCAGACATCCAAGAGCTATGCCTTCTTCACTAACGAGACCTACAACATTGCCCAGGGCTTGGACCTGACCGCGGGATTGCGCTACACCTCGGAGAAGAAAACCGCCGATTCGAACTACGTCGATCCGGACGGCGGCTCGGGCTGCGGCAGACTACTGACCTCCCCGGCCGCATTGCTGAATCCGGCAAGCCCCGAGTATCAATTTCTCTTCGGCTATGGGTGCTCGACAGTGTTCAATCCGTTCTTTGCCGGACAATCGACCGCCCAATCCCTGAGTGAGGGCAATGTATCGGGCACGGTCAAGCTGTCCTATCGTTTCAATCAAGACGTCATGGCCTATGTCTCTTGGGCGAACGGCTACAAAGCCGGCGGCTTCAATCTGGCTCGAGTGACGCAAGCCACGGGGCCGGAGGGCGCTTTGACGCCGAATTTCGACACCGAATTTCCGCGGGAAACCGTGCAATCCTACGAAATCGGACTCAAAAGCATGCTGGCCGACCGGACGGTTCGTTTGAACGCCTCCGTGTTCGATCAGAAGTACACGAATTTCCAGCTGAACACCTTCACCGGGATTCAGTTCGTGGTGAGCTCGGTTCGCAATGTTGAATCCAAGGGTGCCGAATTCGACACCGACTGGGCAACCCCGCTGTCGGGGTTGAGCCTCGCCGGCGGCGTGACCTACGCGTTCACCAATATCACCGACTTCGGCGACTCGCTGCCGTTGTTCGCGCCGAACGAGGCCACCTCGCTCGACCGGCTCAACAATCGCCTGTCATTTGCGCCGCTTTGGTCCGGAGTCGCGTCGGCGACGTACACGGTACCCTTCTCCGCATCGCTGCAATTTCATGCGAACGTCAACGAGAAGTACAACTCTTCCTACAACACGGGCTCGGACCTCGATCCGCGCAAACTCCAGGGACCTTATGGCCTGCTGGGTGCGCGTCTCGGGCTGGGTGCGCCGGATGGGAAGTGGGCGGTCGAAATATGGGGAGCCAACCTGGCCAACAAGTATATTTACCAGGTCGCCTTCGACGCGCCGTTCCAATACAACCAGATCGATGCGTTCCTGGCCGACCCGCGAACCTTCGGAGTCACGGCTCGAGTCAAGTTCTGACAGTAGGAGTACAGTCGGAACCGGTGGCAATTCGACGGCGGGCTCAAGGCCCGCCGTTTTTTCATGGGGAGTCGTGATGGCGAACCGGATGAAACCCGTCTCGAGCGCTTCGTTTGCGCTGTTCATTTTATTCGCCGTCAACCTGCTGAATTTCTACGACCGGCAGCTCGCCGGAGCATTGGCAGAGCCGGTGCGCAAGGAATTCCATCTGAGCGACACCTCGCTCGGCCTGCTCGGCACCGTGTTTACCCTGATGTACGCCGTCGTCGGCCTAGGATTCGGCCGCGCCGCCGATACCTGGTATCGCACTCGCCTGATAGCTCTGGGCACCGCGGTTTGGAGTGTTCTCACCGCGACCTCTGGGCTTGCTCAGAACTACACCCAGCTGTTCATATCGCGCCTCGGCGTGGGAGTGGGCGAAGCCACCTGTGCGCCCGCCAGCCAATCGCTGATCGGCGATTTGTTTCCGCCCAACGCCCGCGCGCGCGCCATGGGAATATTCATGCTCGGCCTGCCCGCCGGCCTGTGCCTAGCCTACTTCACCGCCGGCGCCATCGGCGCCGCCTTCGGCTGGCGTGCGGTGTTTCTATTCGCCTGCATTCCGGGTCTGCTGCTCGCCTTGCTTGCATTGCGGATTCCCGAGCCCGTGCGCGGTGCCCTGGACGCCGCGCGGCCGCCCGCGCGCCTCGATGCCGCGCCCAGAGCGCCTTTCGCCACAGTGCTCAAGCTCCCGACCATGTGGTGGATCATCCTCTCGGGCATTTTCCACAACTTCAACATGTATGCGATCGGCGCCTTCCAGACACCCTTCCTGCAGCGGTTCCACGAAATGAGCCTGAGAGAGGCGAGCAATGTGTCCGCCATCTCCGTGGGCGCCGTGGGTGCCATCGGATTGTTGGTGGGCGGCTGGCTCGGTGACCGCATGAGCATGAAGCGCCGCAACGGACGGCTGCTGCTGGCGGCATGCTCGATGGCGATCGCGGCGCCCAGCATTTTCTTCGCGGTGAATCAGCCCAAGGGCGCGATCGCCGCATTCATGCTGCTGATGGCGATCGGCACCATGACCATGTTCGTGTACTACGCCACCGTCTACGCCGCCATTCAGGATGTGATCGAACCTCGCCTGCGGGGCACGGCAGTCGCCATCTACTTCTTCGCCATGTACGTGCTTGGCGCAAGTTTCGGCTCCTTGGGCTTAGGGATGCTGAGCGATCACTTCGCCCATCGAGCCATGACCGCCGCGGGAGCCGGCGCGATGACCGAGGCGTTCAAGGCGTCCGGCCTGCACAGCGCCATGTACATCATTCCCGTGCTGGCCGTGCTGGCCTCGCTGGTGCTGTTCGCGGCATCACGTACCGTCGAGGGGGATATCCGCAGGCAGGAGTTGGCTCACTAGAGGCGTCCACCCGTCGCGAACGGCTCGATGGTGATCACCCCGGCGTGCTGCTGAATCTCCCCAGGTGAAAGTCGGTATCGCCGAGGGTCAATTCGATCATGGTCAGCCGCTTGAAGTAATGGCTGACGATGAGGTCGTCGACCACGCCCATGGCCCCATGGAGCTGCACCGATTGCTGCCCCACGAGGCGGGCGGCCTGACCGATATAGGCCTTGGCGGCGGACACCGACCGCCGGCGCAGAGCGGCATCCCCGGAGTCGGCGTACACGGCGGCGAGGATGGCCATGGAACGCGCCTGTTCGGCAGCGATGAACATATCCGCCATGCGATGCTGCAGCGCCTGAAATTTGCCGATGGGCACCCCGAATTGTTTGCGCGTCTTGAGGTGATTCAGCGTCGCCTCGTTCAGCGCCGCAATG
>JBARBX010000319.1:0-1885 GCA_049793535.1 Steroidobacteraceae bacterium
GTCCTCCCGCGACGACACCGCAGGGAACAAAGCAATGATCAGGGCGTTCATCGTCGGTGCCGGTTTGCTGCTCGCGGCTGCGAGCGGCGTCGTGCACGCGGACGACGCACCCCCGCCCGCAACCGCCCCCGCGGCGCCGAGGGCTTGGACCTCGATGTCGCCGCAACAGCAGCAACTGCTGCACAACTATCAAGGCAAGTGGGACAGCCTGCCGTCTGAGCGCCAGCAGGCGCTGGCCAAGGGCAGCCAACGTTGGCTGTCGATGACGCCGGAGCAGAGGTCGAGCGCACAGCAGCGCTTCACTCAATGGCGCGCCATGCCTCCGGAGCAGCGCCAGGTCCTGCGCCAGCGCTGGCAGCAGTTCAAGAGCCTGCCGCCGGAACAGCAGCAGCGGGTGCGGGAGTCATTCAACCGCTTTCGGCAGATGCCTCCGGCCCGACGCATGGAATTGCGCCGGCAATGGCGTCAAATGAGTCCTGAACAGCGCCGCCGCTTCATTCAGCGGCCGCCGCCGCTGCGGCGCAACCCTCGATAACCGGTGCCCGGCCCCGTTAAAGCGAGGGGCTCTCAAGGGTGATAGCTGCGCTCGGCATGCGCCAGCACGTCCTGCGGGTAGAACAGCACGTCGCGGAATTTTCCCTGCGTGAACATGAGCGCTTGATCGGTGAAATGGGGCGAGGCCGGATCGCCGCTCTCGCCGCCGCTCATGATGGCCTTGGCATGCACCTTGGGACCGAATTCCACCGCCGCGACGAAGCTATTGCCGCTGGAACCATAGATCTTTTTCGTTTTGCGCGGATACGGCGCGTCGAAGGATGCCAGGGCGCCCCAGGTCGCCGCCGCAAACCCCACGGGTAGGCTGGGTTTGTCGTCGTCGACCGGCTGCACGATGTCGTCGGTCAATCGCTGATAGCGGTTGATATCACCCCACGGTGTCTGCCAGCGGCCGAAGTCGCGCTGCAATTTTTCAACGGCCGCGCTCAAGCTCTCGATGCGTTCTGGGTAGGTCAAATGGCCGACTGTGTAATCGTACACAGGCTCGCCGGCAGCGCGAGCCTCGGCTCGCTTGCGCTCTAAGATTTCCTGGCCCCAGAAGACGGCCAGCGCCGTCGGCACCGAATCCGCAGCCGTGCGCCGATTCCAATTGCGCAAGGCTTCGATCGGCTCCTTGAGGGCTGCGCGCCGCGGATCATCGGGCGCCAGCCGGTCGTACTCCTCGAACAGCGGCGGCAGCAGCACGTCGAAGGCCGTGAGGTGGTTGTCGTAGCCCAAGGCGATCAAGCTGTCCAAGGTCACGCCGTGGACGTTCTCCAGCAATTCCACGGCGTGAATGCCGCGTGGATTCTCTCCCCGGATCCAGGTGTAGACCGGATAGTTCTCACGCTTGGGGCTGGCGGCGCCCGCCGCCGAGAAGGGCCAGTCATTGGTGTTCTGTATCCAGCCGTTGGCGGGATTCAGCAGCGTGATGGTGTCCTCGAGCGGCAGGGGACCCTGCCACTCCGTCGCCGGGTTGCTGCCGTCCACGGGGTGAGTGAAATCGAATCTGGTATCGCGCTTGGGGATGAAGTTGCCGTGAAAGTAGGCGATGGTTCCGTCGGCGTCGGCGTACACCGTGTTGTTCGAGGTGTCGGTGCGCATCTGCTGGGTCTTGCGGAAGGAGGCATAGTCCCGCGTCTTGGTGCGCAAGTACGATTGCTCCAGCGCCGGCACCGGATCCTCGAGCAGCTTCACCGCGATCCAGCGGTCGTTCTCGGCGCGGACGATGGGCCCATGATGGCTGTAGTAAACCGTGAATTCCCGATACGCCAACCCGGCGCCCTGTTTGTACGGTATGGTGATGCGGCTGACGCGCAGCTTTCTCAATTCGTCGCCGTAACGGTAGTAC
>JBARBX010000320.1:0-5808 GCA_049793535.1 Steroidobacteraceae bacterium
CTCAAAATACCTTTCTGAACTCGACCAACTCGCTCAATTTCTGGTCTTCGGTGGCCACGGCCTTCCAAGCCAATCAGGCGGTGATGTTCGAGGTTTTCAACGAGCCCGTGGTGTGTCCTTCCGGCTCCGGGAACGCGCTTTGCTCGAGCACCGGCATCGCCGCGACTCAGGCCGCGGAAAACCAGGTCTTGGCGAGCGGCGGTCCGGCGAATTACTACGTCGCGTTGAATAACGGCAACAGCGGTCAAGGCAGCGTGACGCGATACGCCTATAGCTATTCGACGGTCAGCTACCAGGCGGCCATCAACGCCATCCGCGCCGCGGGCGCCAACAATGTCATCATCTGCGGCGGCAACAACTACGATGACGACTTGACTTGGTGGACCACCAATCCGCCGACGGATTCTCTGAACAAACTGGCGGCGGCCGTCCATCAGTATCCCGGGGAATATCCCAACAATGCGGCCACGGATCCACCGACATCCGGCATCAACGCCATGCTGGCGCCGATCGCTGCGAATCACCCGGTCATCGTCACCGAACTGGGAGACGAGGTGGGGACGGTGGGCTCACCCTTTGCGACGCCGGTGCTGACCTGGGCCGATTTGCACGACTACTCGGTGATGGCGTGGACCTGGAATCCCTGGGGCGGCGCCAACACCTTGATCCAGAACACCACCAATTACGCGCCCACCGTGGGTCTCGGGGTGACCTATTACAACTGGACCTTCAATCACCTGTAAGGGATCAGAAGTGATTCAGCACGGCGCCTAGGATCCGCGACTGGGTCGTGGCCAGGCGCCGCATCATGTTGCGGGTGCTCGTGAAGGAAGTGTGCTGGGCGCGGCTCACGATGAGCACTCGCC
This sequence comes from Steroidobacteraceae bacterium, assembly GCA_049793535.1. GTDB lineage: Bacteria > Pseudomonadota > Gammaproteobacteria > Steroidobacterales > Steroidobacteraceae > Bog-1198. Next base: position 867 of record JBARBX010000320.1, read on the forward strand.
CTGCCAACGTGGCCACCGCCACCCCGTCGGCGAACTTAGACACGGGCGGCGTATCGAACACCAAGAACTCGTAGCCGTTTCGCCACTCGGTAACCAGCTTCTCGAAGCGCCCATCGGACAGAAGCTCGAGAGGGTTCGGCGGGGGCGGTCCCGCGGTCAACAAATGCATTTGCGGCAATCCGACCACCGGGTGATAGATGGGCTTTTCGAAGTTCGAGATGGCTCTCGACAAGCCGTGTTCATTCGTCGCGCCGAACAGCGCGTGCAGCCGGGGGTTGCGCAAGTCGGCGTCGACCAGCAGCGTGCGCCGCCCGAGCTGCGCGAATGCGATCGCGAGTTCCGCCGACAACTGCGAGCGTCCTTCGCCCGCGCCGGGACTCACCACCGCCACGACGTTCGCGCCCCGCGTACCTTCGTTGAGCAACAGCAGCTCGGTGCGCAGGGCCCGCAGCTTTTCACTGCGCGGATTGTCCGCGTCGTGCACGAGAATCAGACTTGGCCCCGGTGAAACCGATTCGCCATGTCTCAAGACGATGCGCCGATCGGACGAGATGCGGCGAATGGCGCTCTCGATGAGACCGGATTCTCCGGGCGTCTTTCGGCTCCGGCTACGAATCAGTGCCTGCTCGATGTCCTCGCGCGTCACGAACCCGAGCTTGAGCGCGGCGTCGCTGAAACGCAGGTCTGTCTTCTGCATCAACTCGAAGATTTTCTCGACGGCGTGCGCATCGATGTGAAAATTGGATACGAGCTCGGCGCGCAACTCCTTGTCGTCGCCCGCCGCGCCATCCATGGGGTACTGCGCGCTCATGCACTGCCCGCCGGGATCCCGTCGAACTCCATCAACACCGGTATTGCAAAGCCGCGCTCGAAATCATCCCGGCAGCGCACACGCCGGTTGATCACGAGCTCATAGGCGAGCGGAAGCGCCAGACCCAGGAATATGCCCGCCAGCGCGCCCATCATCAGCAGCTTGACCTTCTTGGGCTTGCTGGAGGTTTGCGGCGGGACGGCCCGGCTGACCAGGTTTACCTTCGAGAATCGGCTGTCCGAGGCGAACATGATTTGGTCGTAGCCGTCGAGTGCGCGCTTGTACACACTCTGGGCGGATTCCAATTCCAGCAGATACTTCGTGCCCTCGTCCTGGAGCCGGCTGACGCCGAGCACCTTCGCCTTCTGCTCCGTGACCGCCGCCTGCAGCTTGGCCTCCAACTGACGCGCGGCCGTGAGCTCGGCGGACGCGCCGGAGGTGAGGGTTTGCAGGGCCCTGTCCAAATTGCGCTGGTTGGCCGCAATCTGGCTTTCCAATTCCAATACCTTGGGGTGGCGGGCGCCGAGCGTTGCGCGCAGTTCGGCGAGCTGTGCCTGTTCCGTGTCGATCTGAGTCTTCAAGGGCTGGGTCGACGCCATCGTGGTCGCGTTGCTGTTGAGGCTCTGGTCGCTCGCAGCCTTGACCTCGGCGGCGCGGCGCGCGTTCTGCGCCTCTTGCAGTCGCGTCTCCAGCGACGCCAGCAACTCCGTGTCGATATTGCTGTTTTGCGCGGCGATATTCGGCAGGTTGTTGCGCTGCCTGAATGCCGTGACCTGATCCTGGGCGATGCGCACCTTGTTGTTCAGCTCGACCAACTCGTCCGCATAGCGTTTGGCCCTCTCGTTCGCAGGCCCCGCCACGCGTTCCCGCTCCTGAGAAAGATAGGTATCCGCCAGCGTGTTGGCGATCTGTGCGGCCAGGCTCGGGTCGCGCGCCGATGCGTTGACGAAGATGAGCTGGCTGCCGGCCTGACCCGGTTCAATGTTCAAGTCCTTGACCAGGTTCTCCTTTACCCATTCTCTCACGGCCCCGTAGCCCCCAAAACCCGCAACGTATCTCTTGTCCTGGGTGAGCTTGAGCTGGTCAATGACCGCCAGCAGCACCGACGGACTCTGCATGAGCTGCATCTCGGTCGCCATGTAATTGCCGATCGGTTCTTGTTGAGTTTGAGCGGCGGCCATGGGGTCCCGTTGATCGGCGGTCACCATCAAGGTCGCCGTCGCGGTGTAGGTCTTGGGAAGCAATTTGGCAAAGACGGCGGTGCACACGATGACGACGACCGCAATGATCAGCGCATGTCTGCGGTAGGCCTTGACGATGGACACCACCTGTTGCAGCGACATGCCGGGGTTCGAGTCCTGCTGCTGCATGTCCGGCCCCATGCCGAACTCCGACTCGGCAACGGGGGTGGCGGACACCGCCAACACGGGCAGATTCCTACGGGCTTTCAAAAGATGCTCTCTTTGACGCGAATGACGTCGTCGGGCTGAACGAGCTCGCTCAGCTTCGCCTTGGTGGTTTGGTAACTTCCGTCGGGTTTGATGCGCTTGATCTCGACCCGGTTTTGACTGCCGCGCTGCGTGATGCCGCCCGCCCGCGCGATCGCCTGTACCACGGTCATGCCGGGCTCAATTTTGAATTTCCCGGGGGCCGTGACCTCACCGTAGATGTACACCTGCGGCGCGAGGGGTACGAATAACGAATCGCCGCCGTTGAGCACGGGAAGCGCGGTCGTGTTCGAGCCGTCGGACAGGCTTTTCAAACTGACCCGGTAACGCGCGACGTTCCCGTCCTTGCCGGGGTGGAAAATGTAAACGATGTCGCCGCCCGTGTCCTTGATACCGCCGGCCTCCGCGAGCAAATCGAAGGTCGAGGTATTCGATTGCACCGCATAGCGGCCGGGCTTTGCAACCTCTCCCAGGACGGTGACCCGCTGGCTGCGCGACTCCGTGACGGTGAGCGTCACATGCGGATCGACCAAGAACTTGCCGTCGCGCAGCGCCTTCTCAATGCGGCGGCCGGCTTCCGAAGGCGATAGGCCGTCGACCTTGACCGCTCCGGCAAGCGCCACCGGAATGGTCCCGTCATCCGCGACATACACGGTGCCGTTGAGATCCGGCTGACCGTACACTTGTATGGCCACGCTATCGCCCGGCCCCAGTTGCAGCAGGGGTGCCTTGAATCCCGCCAATTCGCGTTCCGTCTGATCGGCCGGGACAGAGGCAGGGGCAGGCGGCGTCGGTGGCGCGGCGGCGCCGAAGGCGATCCCGCTCCACATGAGGGCAATGACCGACAGCATCCGCGGACCCGAGAACTTGCTAATCCGCACGCCAAAGCCTCCGAGAGACCACACCTAATATGCTACCGTAAGTCATTAAAACCTAAGAGGTACCGGTCATATTACCACGCGCGCAGAGTCTGCGATTGTGACCCAATCGTAAGATGGCTTCCGGCCGGCAAAATATGATTTTACCGAGGTTATCCGGGATCACTGTGCGCTAGAGAACAGAACGACCATGGATCCCATAGACGTCTCGGTCATCATTCCGACCTATCATCGCGAAAAAGAGCTTCTCGAGGCGATCGGCAGCGTGCAGAGCCAGCGCGGCATCGATCTCGAGATCATCGTGGTCGACGACAGTCCAGAAGGGTCGGCGCGCAATGCCGTCGCATCACTCGGCGATGCCCGAGTGCAGTATGTACAACGCCCTGAACCCTCGGGCGGACGACCGGCGATGGTACGCAATGATGGCGCGAAGCTCGCGAAAGGGCGTTACCTCTACTTTCTCGACGATGACGACATGCTGGAGACCGATACCCTCCACACCCTATCGAAGGCGCTCGATGCAGCACCAGCGGCCGGTATGGCTTTCGGTGTGATTTCACCGTTCGGTCTCGACCCAGAGGTGTTGCTGCACAATCAGCGCTACTTCGCCGAAGCCCGGCGCATTGCACGAAAGCTCAAGGGCCGGCACCAGTTGAGCGCCTGCCTGACATTCCGGTCGGCCATCATGGTCTGCTCGGCGGGAATGGCCCGGCGCAGCGCCTTTGCCGCCGTCGGAGGATTCGACGCGGACATCCCGATTTGCGAGGACTCGGAGCTGTGGGCGCGCGTCGCGGAGGGCAGGGGCCATGTCTTTGTCGACAGCCCGATCGTGCGCTATCGCACGGGCGCGCCGTCGATGATGCACAACCTGGCGGAGAACGATGAAAAGCTTCACGTCTCGTACCGTCGAATCCACGGCAAGTATCGGCAGGCGCACGGCCTGCTGCGATTCATGGCGATGAAGTTCTGGGCGCGGGTCATCTTGCGATGATCGGCCCCCGTGATGCTGCGAGCCGCGGCCAGGCACGCGCAGCCCCGTTCTACCGTCCCGAACTGGATGGCCTGCGCTTCTTTGCCTTTCTCGCCGTCTACATGGTCCACACCGTGGGATTCGGGGTCGAACACCCGCACAAACACTTGCCGAATTGGCTCGGCGACCTGCTGGGTACCATCGGGCTCGCCGGTGTCTTCGGCGTCGATCTGTTCTTCGTGCTGAGTTCCTACCTCATCACCGAACTGCTGCTGCGCGAACGCGCGGTTCGCGGGGAACTCGACGTCAAGGCCTTCTATATACGCCGCATCCTGCGCATTTGGCCGTTGTACTTTCTATTCGTGTTCGTGGCTTATGCGTTGACCTTCCTCGTCCCGAGCGAGGGCCTGACGTGGAAACACGTTCTGGGGTACATGCTGTTTGCGGGAAATTGGGTGTACTTTCTGATGCCGGTGACGACCGTCGCTGCCCCACTTTGGAGCGTATCGCTCGAGGAGCAGTTCTACCTGATCTGGCCCTGGGTGATCCGTCGCTCCGGCGCCCGCCGCGTGGTGGTCGTTGCCATCGGGAGCAGGGCGGTCGCGATGGTGTCGCGGCTGGCAATGGGGATCCTGCATCCGAATTTCGACTGGGTTACCAAGAACTCCTTCACGCGCATCGACGGCATTGCCGTGGGTGCCCTGTTGGCGGTGGCGCTGCATGGACGACTGCCGCAATTGAGCGCGGCCGCCCGGGGTACTCTGGTGTTGGGTAGCATCGCTGTTCTGCTGTGGATCGCGCACAGCTTAGGGTTGTTGCATCTGCCGGTGGGTTT
>JBARBX010000321.1:0-3691 GCA_049793535.1 Steroidobacteraceae bacterium
CTTTCCTTCCTCGGCCAGATCGATAAGTCGCTTTGGGTATACATCCATGTGTCGCTACTCCACTCGGCGGGAAATGTGCGATGTAAAGTAAGCGCTAAGGCCCACCGGCGCAAGAGGCGTCACCTCCGATTGAGCGGCCTGATCACGGGCTCGCCTCGAGCAGCACGCCGCACTTGTTAGCGGCGGCGTAGACCCGCGGTATTTTGGCGGTGCGATGCGGTTTTAAGGCACACCGCGTTTTCCGGCGACCACGAGGGTCTATCAGAACGGCGGATCGGAGGGATTGGTGTCGGGACTGTCCTCGGTCGAGTTGTCCTGTCGTGGGTAATTTCGACGTATCAGTTCAGCGGTGTAGTGACGCTCGAGCGCTTCGGTCAGGTCGTAGAGGAAGTCGAGGAGCGTGGCGACATCGGCATCGCAGAGTCCCAAGGGCAGGCAGACCAGAGGCATATCGTTCGGTTTCATGGACGCTACCGTGATCGTTTGTGTTTTCGCGCGGCGCGCAGCGCGGCTTTGGCCGCGGCCGCTTCTTGAGCTTCTTTGAAGCGGTAGCTGTCGCCGTCGATGGCGAGGATCTCGGAACGATGCACCAGCCGATCAACGAGGGTCACGACGCAGGCGGCGTTGGGGAAGACTTGGTTCCATTCTCCAAAGCTCTTGTTCGTGGTCAAGACCGTGGCCCTCTGCTGATAGCGGCGTGTGATGACTTCGAACAGCAGGTCGGCGTAACGAGCGTCGTAGGATAGATACCCGACCTCATCGATGCACAACAGCGGCACGCTGGTATATCGGCGCAGCCGGCGCGCGAGCTGCAGGGAGCTGTCCTGAGCGGCCAGATCATGCAGCATGTCGGAGGCGACGACGAAGCGCGCGCTGTAGCCGCGCAGGATCGCCTGATGAAGCAGGTTCTTCGCGATCATCGTCTTGCCGACCCCGTTCGGGCCGACGAGGATGACGTTGGCGGATTGCTCGAGGAAGTCCAGGGTGAGCAGCTCCTCGAGGAGCTCGCGATCGATTTTTTTGGGCCAGGCGTAATCGAAGTCCGCGATGGATTTGAACTTGAGGAGGCGTGCGTTGCCGAAGCGACGCTTCAGACTGCGACTTTGCCGTTCGCCCTCTTCGATCTCAAGCACGCGCTGGAGCCAGGGTTCGCTCTGGATCTGCTCGGCCTGGGCCAGCAAGCCGTAGAGGTTCAGGCGCTTGAGGCGCGCCCGCAGCACCTCAAGCGAGGGGATCGTCTCGGTCGGGTTCGGCGATGGCTTCAGTGATGCGTTCATGGGAGTCCTTGCGGGTCAGTTGTTCGTAGTCGGCGAGGTTATGCGGACGGACGTTCAGTGCGCGCACGCGCGGATCGTCGGGCAGATGCACCGGGATCGGCGGACGCGCGCCGCGTCGGGCGCGATGCTGATCGACGAAGTGGCGCACCGCGGCCAAGTGTGCGGAGTCCTCGGCGAGCGCAGCGGTCAATGCAGCTTCCAGAGCCGCGGCGCCGTGGGTATCGAGCAGATCGGTCAGGCCGCGCGTGAGCGCGCCCAAGTGCACGCCGCGTAGCGCCGCGGCGGCGAAGAACTTAGCCCCACTCGGCGCCGCATGGTGCAACCGATCCATCGCCCGGTGCCGTCGGGCGCTGCGCTTCTGGTCGGCCAGGTCTTTAATATGCGGGGGATCCTCGACCTGCTCGTCGCGATCGTAGCTGCGCGGATGGGTGGCGATGACGGCACCGGCATCGAGGACACGGACCGTATCGGGCGTGGCACGGACCTCGAGAGTGCGGCGCACGTGGGTGTGCGGGACCGAGTAGTCATTGAGATCAAAGCGGGCGTAAGGTGTTTTATGCACCCGCACCACGATGCGCTCCTCGCTCGGGAATGGATTATCCGGCAACGTGAGCAGCCGCGGTCGCTCCTCCTCGAAGCACTCGCGTACGCTGCGGGTCCGATCCTCCGGACATGGCCGCGCCGCCGCCTCCCCGCTGCACCAGGCGAGCGCCTGGGCATTGAGATCGGCGACATCGGTGTAGCGGCGGGCCGCAAAGAAGCGGTCGCGAACGAAGCGGATCGCGCGCTCGACCCGGCCCTTCTCGTTGCCGCGGGCTACCGCCACCGGTCGCGGCTGGAAGCGGTACCACGCGGCGAGCTCGAGCAGCGTCGGGTTAAAACGGATGGCATCGCCAGAGCGCTCCAGCACGGCGCTGCGAAGGTTATCGTACAGACAGACTCGCGGAACGGCCGTGAAGTAGGCGAAGGCCTGCACGTGGGCGTCCAGGAAGCTGGCGGTGCCGGCGTTCAAGTAAAACCGCACGAACAGATGGCGCGAGTAACTCAGCACCATCACAAAAGCCATCAGCGGCCGCCGCGCTCGGCCGATGGTGAGCTTACCGAAGTGCGCCCAATCGGTCTGCGCTTGTTCCGCCGGCAATGTGCGCAAGCGCAGGTAGGCTTCCGCCGCCGGCCTCGGTCTCCATCGGGCGACCATGTGCCGGAAGTGATGCGGGCTGCCCACGTAGCCGCGTTCGCACACCATCCGATACAACCGACTCGCACGCAACTTCGGATATCGCTCGAAGGTCTCCTGGATGAACGGCACATAGGCATCGAGCTTCGAGGTCCGCGCGCTCTCGCGCACCGCCGTGACACCGCTTTGCCACAGCACGCGGCGCACGGTGCTGTGATGGACGTGCAACTGACGCGCGATCGTGCCGATCGGCCAGCCTTCGGCGTGATACAGACGCAGGATCTCCGCCTCGAGGGCACGCGAGATCATGATCGAACCCGCGACTCGCTGCCCGCTCGCTCATCCGCTCCAGCGCCACGGTCGCTGACGAGTCCAATCAGGGAGCACCGCTCCACAAAACGCGCAGTGCTCGAGCGGTGGATGGATTTTGGCGGGCTCGCAGGGACTTGCATCGATCGGTTGGCTCTGGATGACGGCACTGACCGCCACGATGCACTGGCTCACCGTGACCGGGGATCCGTGATGCGTCACTATTTTTAACTTTTGCCGTTGTCGCTCTCGCCACCGGCGTTGTCGGGCGGCGTGCCGCCGCGCACCCTGATGGCTCCTCTGATACCGCGCCTGTGACCGCCGTTGCGACTCGCGGCGGCGGATCTTCGCGCACTCGCCGGCGCAGTACACGTTGCCGTGATCGCAGCGTTCACAGATACGCACCTGCACCTGACAACGCTCACAGTTGTAGAGCCGGTACGCCGGCTCCCGCATCGCCCCCAACGGCTCCCTCCCGAAGCACTAGACAGCGCTCGGGTAGGCAGGCATAAAGGGCCTGCACACTGCCTTTCCCAGGCGCTGCGCATCGGGGGTCCGGGGGAGTGACGCCAATCAAACACCCCGGGCCCTCGCTCTACGTTCTTCACCGCAGCATAGCCTGACGAGGCCTCGTCGCCGCACGGCACGACATAGCTGCTCATCCATCGATGGAAAAGCAAAGCCATGAGCGTCTGCCGCTCGCGCGGCAGACCGCGTCTGGGTGGTGGATCAGGGAATCAATATCTCGAAGACCGGGCTGGTCTTCCTCAGCCATCAGCGAGGGTTGGGCTGGCGGTAACGCTCGGGCAGAAAGCGCGGCAACCGCCAGAATTACGCGGTTCTCAACCGCCGTTCACACGGACATCAGGTCCGCGCGTTCGGGCCGCTAACTGTGTCGCTTTGAAGCGCCAATATCGCGCTCGTGAAG
>JBARBX010000322.1:0-2647 GCA_049793535.1 Steroidobacteraceae bacterium
GGAGGGTGAGGAGGTGTGGATGCGGCTGGTCGCCTCCAATCGCACTCCGGACATCGTGCTGCTCGATCACGATCTGCCGGATCACCCTGGGCCGTGGCTTGCCGAACGTCTTCGCAAGCACCCCGCCGGCGCCCAGGTTCCCATCGTCCTGATGACGTCTCTGGGCAGCCGCGTGCAAGCGCGAGCGGAGGACCGAGTCATTGACCGCATCATGACGAAACCGGTCAAGCAGACCGCGTTGCTGTTGTGCCTCCGGGAAGTCGTGGGCAAGGCCAGGGCGGCGACCGTTCCCGCACGTAGCGGCATCGCCGACTCGCTGCGCCGCATGCGGGTCTTGCTCGCCGAGGACAACATCGTGAATCAGAAGCTGGCGCGTCGAATATTGGAGAGGCTCGGCGCCGACGTGACGGTCGCGGACAATGGCGAAGCGGCGATCGCGGAACTCGCCGCGGGGACGTTTGACGTCGTCTTGATGGACTGCCAAATGCCGGTGTTGGACGGTTACGAAGCGACGCGACGCATCCGCGCAGGTGCAGCGGGTGCGGCCGCCTCGGCCATACCCGTCATCGCGCTCACGGCGCACGCATTGAGCGGCGATCGCGACCGATGCTTGGCGGCGGGGATGAACGAATACCTGACCAAACCCATCGACCCCCAGGCATTGAGATGCCGGCTCGAAGAGCTGCTCGACACGGATTCGCTCGCACAGCGAGCGACCGCGGCGAATCTCGGAGGCGAGCCACTGTCCGCGGTGCTGGACGAGCCCGCGCTGCGCCGGCGGGTCGGGGACGATGCTCCGTTTCTGCAGGAGCTGCTCGGCGTTTTCGTCACGACGGTCGACGAGCATGTCGTTGCGCTGCTGGCGGCAGTCGCAGGGGGCGATGCCGGGATGATCGCCGGACACGCTCACGGGATAAAAGGCGCCGCTGCGAATTTGGGAGCCGCGACGCTGATGCGCGCGGCGGCGGCCTTGGAGGCGGCAGCATCCCAGGGCTGCGTGGAAGCACGCGACGTCGAAATCCTCCATTCAGCATGGCGCGAATTGCAGCGCCATCCGACGCTCGAGCGCCTCGTGAACGAGGGTTCGCCCGGCGCGCCCGGCGGGGGGCTCCGTTCGAATCGCGGCTAGGAGCGTGTGTCGTTTATCGACCAGCGCATCTCGTTGGTCGGGGCGAAGCCCAGCGAGCGGTAGAGCGGCCGTGCGGCATCGGAAGCATGCAGCAGCAGGCGATCGAAGCCTTGTGCCCTCCCCCACTCCATCATCGCCTGCATCAGCGCGCGCGCAATCCCCCGGCGGCGCGACCCGGGTTCGGTATAGACATTCACCGCCAGCGGCAGCGGTCCCGTCGCAACCCGGCCCTCATGGGTGATGCGCGGCAGCGTCGGCCTGATATGCGCTCCTGCGCCCGCGAGCACCTCGTCGTGCGCACCCACTGCCAGCCAGCCGACATAGGAACCTTCGCGCAGCAGCGTGGCGAGCTCTGCCTGCGACGCATTCAGCAACTCGACCGCCAGCGCCTGCGTAGGCACTTGCCCCATGTCCCGAAACATACTGACGCGATGCTGCGCGATGACCGCGGCATCGCCCACCGTGGTCCGGCGGATGGTGTACCCGGTCATCGATCGTCCGCCGGCCACTGCTCCAGCGTGGCCGTGACCGACGTCAGAAACGCGTTGGCTTGGAAGGCGTCCAGCGCGCGGTGATCGATCGTGAGCGTGAGATAGCACATGGAGCGCACGCCGATCGCCTCCACGCCGTCGACCTGCACAGCCCGCACCCGGCGCTCCAGCTTACCGACGCCGAGAATCGCCACCTGCGGCTGATTGATGACGATCGGCGCCGCCAACAGACTGCCGCCCACGCCATGGTTGGAGATCGTAAAAGTGCCGCCGCGCACATCCTCGGGATGAAGCTTGCCGGCGCGGGCGGCTTCCACCAACTGATCGAGCCGCTGCGACACGCCGAATAAGGTCAGTTCCTGTGCGCGGCGGATCACCGGGACGATCAACCCCGAATGCCCTAGGGCCGTGCCCACGCCGATGTTCGCGTCGGCGTGCAGCTCGAGCGAATCCGGGTGAAACGTGGCGTTGACTTCCGGGTGGACGCGGAGCGCCGGTACGCAGGCGCTGATGAAATAAGCCGTCAGCGTAAGGCGCGCACCGCGCGATTGGTAGTCGGCCGCATGCCGTGCCCGATGGGCCAGCACCCGTGTGAGATCCGCCTCGAAAAGGCAGGTGACGTGCGGCGCCTCGGCGAGGCTGCGGGCCATGTGCTCGGCCACCCGCCGTCGAATGGCTGTGTGCGGAATTCGCGCGCTGTGCGGCTGTGGTGCCTCCGGGCGCGTCTCCGCCGAACGTACCACATCATCCGCTGTCACCCGGCCGTCGCGGCCGGTACCGTCGACGTCGGCCGCGGATATCGAGTGCTCCCGAAGCAGCCGGCGCACTGCGGGACTCAAGCGGCGACGCGCATCGCCGACAGCGGACTCCGACGGCGCCTCGGGCGGCGCAGCCGTCGCCGCTCCCAATTCCCTCGCCGCTGCCGCTGCTTCCGCTGCCCCCGCCGAAGCGTTGCCGAGGCGCAGGCGCGCCAGCACCTCTTGCGGATTGACCTCGACATTCACCTCCTTCAATACCTCGATCAAGG
>JBARBX010000323.1:0-5372 GCA_049793535.1 Steroidobacteraceae bacterium
CGCCTCGCCGGCCGCACGCGCCATCGCGGCGGCGGGTCCGGGCGACGGCACCGTCGAACAATTGCGCGGCATTCGACGCGCCATGGCGCAGAGCATGTCGCTCTCGCGCGACCAGGTGCCCGGCAGCACCGTGTGCGACGACGCCGACATTCACCACTGGACGCATCGTGGCGACTACATGCTGCGGCTCATGCGCGCGATGATCGCCGCCTGGCGCGCGGAACCGGCCTTGAACGCCTGGTACGATCCGGTGGCGCAGTCGCGGCTGCTGGTCGCGCACATCGATCTTGCCATTGCCGTGGATACGCCCGGCGGACTCATCGTGCCGGTGGTGCGCAACATCGAACGCAAATCGCCGCAGGAACTGCGCGAAGGCATCGCCCTGCAAAAGGAGGCGGCGCACCGGCGCAATACCCAGCCTGAGGATCTGCGCGACTTCACGCTCATGCTGTCGAATTTCGGCACCCTCGCCGGCCGCTATGGAATTCCGCTGGTGGTGCCGCCCGCGGTCGCCATCTTGGGGGCGGGCAAAGTGCGCGAGGATGCCGTGGTCGTTGCGGGCGCCGTGCAGGCTCACCGGCGAATTCCCCTTTCATTGAGTTTCGATCACCGCTGCATCACCGGCGGCGAGGCGTGCCGCTTCCTCGGCGCAGTCATCAAGGATCTGGAAAAGCCGGAATAACGCAAGGAATTCTTCCATGTACCAGGCTTCCTCGGAACAACATCGCAGGATCGTGGCCGCCGTCGCGCGGTCGGCGGTCAGGCCGCCCAAATCGATGCGCAACCTCGACTGGCCGCGCTTCCTGCGGGCCTACTACGCCAGCGTCGACGCCGAGGATCTCGCCTCGCGCGAGCCGGCAGAGCTCGCCGCCGCGGCGCTGTCGCACTTGATGTTCGCGAGCCGCCGGCGCCGGACCGCGCTGGTGCGGGTATTCAACCCGAGCTTGCGCGAGCACGGCTACGCCTCGCCGCACACCGTCATCGAGATGGTGAACGACGACATGCCCTTTCTGGTGGATTCGATCAACCTCGCGCTGACCCAGCGCGCCCTCACCCTGCATTTTTTGACGCATCCCATCTTTGCCGTGTCGCGCGACGGGTCGGGAACTCTGCTCTCCGTGCGCGAGCGGGGCGAAGCCGCCGACGAGGACGCGCCGCCCGCCGCAAGGAAGCCGCGCCTGGAGTCCTTTCAGCACATCGAGGTGGATCGCATCGTCGATCCCGCGGCACTCGACTCCCTCGCTGCGCAGATCGCGCGCAGCATGAGCGATGTGCGGGTCGCGTGCGCCGACTGGAGCAAGATGCGCGGCGCCACCCGGCAGGTGGCGCAGGAATTGAGTTCCCTGAGCCGACACTTCGATGCGGGCGACCTGGGCGAAGCGCTTGCACTGCTCACCTGGATGGAGGATCGCCACTTCACCTTCCTGGGCTACCGCGAATATCGACTGCAGGGGCGCAAGGGACAGGAGAGCTTGCGGCCGGTCGAAGCCACCGGCCTCGGGATCCTGCGCCGCGGCCACACGCACTCGACGAAGAGCAACCGCTCTCTGGCGAGAGACATCCGCCGTCAGAGCCGCGCGCGCGACATAGTCCTGGTCACCAAGGCGAACCTGGTGTCGACCGTTCACCGTTCCGGACACCTCGACTACGTCGGCATCAAGCATTTCGACGCCACGGGCCGCTTGATCGGCGAGAAGCGGTTTCTCGGCTTGTGGACCTCGTCGGCCTACAACAGCAACCCGCGGGAAATCCCCGTGCTGCGGCACAAGGTGGCGCAGGTGGTGGAGCAGTTCGCACTGGCCCCCGACAGCCATGACGGCAAGGCGCTGCTGCACATCCTCGACTCCTTTCCACGCGACGAATTGTTCCAGGCGAGCGTCGCCGAACTCAGCCGCATCGTCACCGGCATCTTCGGGCTGCAGGAGCGGCCGCGGGTGCGCGTGCTGCTGCGCCGCGACGCGTTTCGGCGATTCTATTCCTGCCTGGTGTTCGTGCCGCGCGAGAAGTACAACACCCAGGTCCGACAGCGCATCGAAAAGGTGATTCGCGAGACATTCGCCGCGAGCGGCATGGAATCCCAGGTGCAGATTGCGGAGTCGAATCTCGCGCGCATTCACATCGTCGCCCGGACGGCGCCCACCGATGAAATTCGCATCGGCGCCGATGCTCTGGAGCGGCGCGTTGCCGCGGCGGTGCGGTCGTGGTCGGACGCGTTCAAGGCGGCGCTGCTGTCGCGCCTCGACGAGGCCTACGCCCTGCAGTTGTTCGAGAAATACGCGCAGGCATTTCCCGCCGCCTATACGGAGGATTTTTCCGGCGATGCCGCCGCCCTCGACGTGTCGTTCGTCGAGGCCGTGGAGAAGGAGCCGTCCCGATTGCACCTGGACATCTACCGGCGCGAGCCGCGGCGCAAGGACAAGTTCTTTCTGAAGATATTCCGCCATCAGGACGCCATTCCCATCTCCGACCTTTTGCCCATGCTCGAGTACATGGGGCTCAAGGTGATTGCCGAGCGGCCCTACGAACTCGAGTTCCCCGGCGGCCGGCGCGCCTGGATCCAGGACTTGGAGCTGGTGATGCAGGGGTCGACGGGGGTCCAATTCGACGCCATGGAGCGCGAAGTCAAGAGCACGTTCGCGTCCGTCTGGACCGGCCGCATGGACAACGACAGCTTCAATCAGCTGACGCTCACCGCCGGAATACCCTGGCGCATCGTGATCGTGATGCGCGCCTACTGCCGATACTTGCTGCAGACCGGTCTGCCGTTCAGTCAAGGGTACATCGCTCAGGTCCTGGTGAACCACGCGGCCATCGCGCGGGCGCTGTCCGATCTGTTCGTGGTCCGCTTCGATCCGAAGATTTCGCCCGCCGCACGGCAGGCCTCCCTCTCGCGCCTCGACCGCCGCATTCGCGCCGCGCTCGAGGAGGTCACGCGTTCGGATGAGGACCGGATCCTTCGGGCCTTGTGGAATGCGCTCACCGCGACGGTACGCACCAACGCCTATCAAATCGGCCACGACGGCCAGCTCAAGGAATACCTCTCGTTCAAGATCGAAAGCCAGCTTCTGCGCGAGCTGCCTCTGCCCAAACCGCTGTTCGAGATCTTCGTGTTTTCGCCGCGCATGGAGGGCGTGCACCTGCGCATGGGCTATGTGGCGCGCGGCGGCATTCGCTGGTCGGATCGCCGCGAGGATTTCCGCACCGAAGTGCTCGGTCTGATGAAGGCGCAGCAGGTGAAGAACACCGTCATCGTTCCGGTCGGGGCCAAGGGCGGCTTCGTCGTCAAGCGTCTGCCGACCGAGCGCGACGCGCAGCAGGCCGAGGTCATTGCGTGCTACCAGACGCTCATCCGGGGCCTGCTGGACATCACCGACAACATCGTCGACGACAAGATCGTCGCGCCGGCCATGATGGTGCGCCACGACAAGGACGACGCCTACCTGGTGGTGGCCGCCGACAAGGGCACCGCCACGTTTTCCGACATCGCCAATGCCATCTCCGAGGAGTACGGCTTCTGGCTCGGCGACGCATTCGCCTCCGGAGGTTCCGCCGGCTACGACCACAAGAAGATGGCGATCACGGCGCGCGGCGCATGGGAGTGCGTGAAGCGGCATTTCCGCGAGATCGGCATGGACATCCAAAGCCTGGACTTCACGGTCGCCGGCATCGGCGACATGGCCGGAGACGTATTCGGCAACGGGATGCTGCAATCGCCGCACATTAAATTGGTGGCGGCGTTCAATCATATGCACATCTTCATCGATCCGCAGCCCGATCCCGCGCGCTCTTTCAAGGAGCGCGAGCGGTTGTTCAAGATGCCGCGCTCGAGCTGGGACGACTATTCGCGCGGCGCGATATCGAAGGGCGGCGGCGTGTATTCGCGGGCCGCCAAGAATTTGACCTTGTCCCGCGAAGCCCAGGTGCTGCTCGAGGTTCCGGCGCAGGCGACGCCGAACGAGGTCATCAAGGCCATCCTCAAGGCGCACGTCGACCTGTTCTGGAACGGCGGCATCGGCACCTACGTCAAGGCCTCGTCCGAGAGCCACAGCGACGTGGGGGACCGCAGCAACGACGCGGTGCGGATCGACGCCCGCGAGTTGGGCTGCAAGGTGATCGGCGAAGGCGGCAACCTCGGCGTCTCGCAACTGGGTCGCGTCGAATTCGCGCGGCGCGGCGGCAGGCTGAACACGGATTTCATCGACAATTCCGCCGGCGTGAACTGTTCGGACGTCGAGGTCAACCTGAAGATTCTCTTGAACGGGGCGGTGCGCGCACGGGAAATTACGCGCGCGCAACGCGATCGGCTGCTGGTGCAGATGACGGACGAGGTCGCGGCGCTGGTTCTGCGCAACAACTATCTCCAGAGTCAGGCGATCAGCACCAGCGAGTTTCAGGCCAAGGAGCGCCTGAGCGAGAGCGCCTTCGTGATCCGCGCGCTCGAACGGTCGGGGGATTTGAACCGCTCGCTCGAATTTCTGCCCAGCGAAGAGGAGATCGCCGAGCGGCGCAAGGCCGGCGAGGGACTGACCCGCCCCGAGCTCGCGATCAACTTGAGTTACGGCAAGATCTGGCTGTACCGGGCGCTCATTCACTCGGACGTGCCGGAGGACCCCTATCTGTCGGCGGAGCTCGCGCGATACTTCCCCACGCCGGTTCAGAAACGTTTCGCGGTCCGATTGAAGCGGCACCGCCTGCGGCGCGAGATCATCGCTACCGCCATCACCAACAGTTTGATCAATCGCATGGGGCCGGTTTTCCCGGTACGCGCGCAAGACGACACCGGGGCGGACCCCGCGGCGATCTCCCGAGCCTACAGCATCGCACGCGAGGTGTTCGCCGTGCGCGACATCTGGGCGCAGATCGAAGCGCTCGACAACCGCATTCCCGCAGCCGTGCAGTACACGGCCATGTTTCAGACCACGCGGCTGCTGCGGCACATGACTTACTGGCTGCTGGAGAAGCGGCGCAGCGACCTGGACATCGAGCGCGCGGTATCGCGTTATGCGGCAAAAGTGGCGGAGTTGTTTCACGAGCTCCCGGGCGTGCTCAGCGTCACCGAGCAGGCGCGCTTGAACGTGCTGCGCTCGCGCCTCATCGAGCAGCACGTGCCCGAGCAGCTCGCCTCTCGAATCGCCTCGCTCGAGGCCCTGCACTGTGCGTTGGACCTGGTGGACGTCGCCATGGCCTCGCGCCTCGGCATGGGCTATGCCGCCAAGGCATATTTCGACTTGGGCGAGCGCATCGGCCTGACCTGGATCAAGGAGCAGATCGAAAGTCTCGCCGTGGACGGCCATTGGCAGGCGGTGGCGCGCGGTACGTTGCGCGACAATCTCTACGAGCTGCAGCGCGAAATCACCGGAGCGGTGCTGTCG
>JBARBX010000324.1:0-8670 GCA_049793535.1 Steroidobacteraceae bacterium
GGTCAACCGCTATGTGTTCGCCGATGGCGCGGTGCTAACGGATGGCGCGACCGGCGCGCGGCCGGCCGGGTTTTACACCGCGCCGCTGGCGGAAACCGTGGCTCGGTCCAATGCCACTTCGCTCGACTCCTTCCGCGCCTCCCTATTGTGGCGCCCCTCCGACGAAGTTTCCATTACCCCGGCCTTGATGTGGCAGCACACGCACCAGGATGGTCCGAGTGCCGTGGACGTCGACGGCTCACCCAGCCACCCGCAGGTGCCTTCGGCCTCGGGACACTTTGAGATCTACGACACCCCCGAGCCGCAAGACGATGTGTTCACCCTGGGCAGCCTCAAAATCGAATGGCAGACCGAGCACTATCTGGTCACTTCGGCCACGGCGAACTGGAAGCGCGCCACCCTGGTCTCCCAGGACGGTACCGAGGAGAACGCCGGGCCCTCAGGGCTAGGAAGTTTGGGAACAGCGTCTCCCTACGACACTTCGGCGGGCGGCATCGGCCCGACCGGCCCCGGACCGACGGGACCGGGCGTGCAGGAACGCGACGACACGCAACAACTCAGCGAGGAGTTGCGCCTAACCTCCAGCGACAAGGGGGCCTTTCAGTGGCAGGCGGGCTACTACTACCAGCGCCTCAAATCCGATTGGGCTATGTGGTCCGTCAACCCCCAGATTATTGCGGCTGGCTTCGGCAACATCTACGTCGATTACATGCCTCAGACCATTACGCAGAACGCGCTGTTCGGCGAGACCTCGCTCGCGTTTGCCGAGGGCTGGAAGGCGACGCTGGGGCTGCGCGGTTACAACTACAAGTACACCCAGAGCAACACCGAGTTCGGTGATTTCACGCCCTTTGGATTTGCCAACCTCTTCAATCCTACCGGTCCGACATTGGCCGGCAACACCGCCCCGTTTGACACCTCGGCCTCGGGCAAGGCGAGTGGCGTCAATCCGAAGTTCGATCTGTCCTGGAAGATGACTCCGGAAGTGCTCTTGTACACCACGGCGGCCCGCGGCTTTCGCATGGGCGGCACCGACCAGCCCTTCACTGGCTATCTGACCAACGTGACGCCGGCTAACTGCGCGGGCCTGACGATTCCGACTCTGGCAATCCTCCTGCAGTGCGGCTTGCAGACCAAGCTGTCGGCGACGTCCACCAACCCCGGAGGCTACTACGCTCCCAACGTGCAGTTCCCTAATGCCAACGCGCAGGGTGTGCCGGCGTTCAACTCCGATTCGGTCTGGAACTACGAGATCGGCGAGAAGGGCGATTTCTTCGACCGCCAGCTGAGGCTCAACGTGGATGCGTACTACGAACGCTGGACCAGCCCGCAGATTGCCACCAATATCGGCGGCTTCGGCTATACCGTCAACGGGGCAAACGCCAGGATCCTCGGGGCGGAAGTTGAGATGTGGCTCAAGCTGCCGGCGGGTTTCTCGTTCTCCGGAAATCTGGGCTATGCGGACAGCAAGTTCCTGTCGGACAGCCCCATCACCGGCTACCAGTCAGGTACGGCAATACCCGATTCGCCGAAGGTCACCTCGTCCGTCACATTGCACAATGTACAGTCGCTCACCGGAGCGCTGCAGCTAACCAGTTCGCTGTCCTACAATTATATTGGCGAGCGTACCAATGCTCCTTACGGAGAGACCATCACACTCAACAATATGAACCAGCTGCTGGTGCACCTCCCTTCCTACGGGCTGGCGAATCTGCGCGTGGGTATCAAGTCCGCCGACGATTGGACGTTGAGTCTGTTTGTGAACAACCTGGCCGACAAGGAGACGTTGCTCGACACGCAGCCGCAGATCAATCTTCAGAGTGCGGCCTTTACCCGCTATATCGTCAATCAGCCACGCACGTACGGTTTGGATCTGAGTTACAAGTTCGGGCGCTGAAGGGCCCCGGAGCGCAGGCATTGGGCGGCAGGGGTGCGTCGAGCGGGCGGCGACCGCCGCGTCCAAACGAGAGGCCATTGTGAATTTTTCGAACCCCGCAGTCGATCAGGTATTCGCAGCGTTTGAAAAACGCAACATCGATGAGCGCGCAAGGGCCGCCTCCCTGGGCGGCAGGCTGTTCGAGCACCGCGATGAGTTCCTGCTGCCCGTGGGACGCGAGGTTGGCTGGTTTCTCCACAGCCTGATCCTCGCCAAACGTCCTGCCCGCGTGCTCGAACTGGGAACGAGTTACGGATACTCGACTCTGTTCCTGGCCGACGCAGTGACGCAGATCGGCGGGACACTCATCACCATGGAGTTGGCCGGCTACAAGCAGGCGGCCGCGCGCGCGATGATCGAAAAGGCCGGCCTCTCCGCCGTCGTGGATTTTCGGCTTGGCGATGCGGTTGCATTGATCAACGCCGATGCAGGTCCGTTCGACTTGGTGCTGCTCGATATTTGGAAGGAAGTTTACGTTCCCTGTCTTCGCGCCTTTTACCCAAAGCTGGCAGATGAGGGAATCATCGCCGCGGACAACATGATTGAACCTGCCGTGGTCCGCGAAGACGTCAGAAAATACCGCGCCGCCGTCCGCGCCCTGCCCGATATGCAGACCACGCTGCTGCCGATCGGCAGCGGGATCGAACTGTCGGTCAAGTGGTCGCCCGCCAACAAAAAACTGTAAGGCCAGCGGCAGGCGTTCGGTACTTAGCCTGGAAAGGGTAGGGAGTTGATTCGGCGGCTACCAACTTCCGGAGCTTCCGCCGCCACCCGAACTGCCGCCGCCGCCGGAGAAACCGCCGCCGCCCGAGGAGCCGCCCCCCGAAAAGCCGCCCCCCATCACCGTGAAGCTGCCGATGCTGGCCCTGCCTTTAGTCTTCAAATCCTCGGCAGCCTTGGCGTACCAGCCGGTGCGCGCCACCACGAGCTTCGCGATGGGGTAACTGACGAGGTATATGGCGAACACCACCAAGGTCACCTTCGTGCCAAGAATGACGATCGGGAACATTGCCCAAAACGGGACCAGGAAGACATACAAGAACCAGCCGCTGAACCCCGGTGTCACGACACCGATGAAAGTGAACAGTCCAATAATGCCGAAGATGAATGCTCCGAACAGTATGCGCATCGGCCAGGACATCGCCGGAGAAATACTATTCGAAGACGCTGTCGCGCCATTGATCGTCGCGGCGCCAGGAGCGGCATCCGGTTGGCCCTCGAGCTGCGCGATAATGGCCTTGACGCCATCCTCCACACCTTTGTTGTAGTTGCCGGCCTTGAACTGCGGGGTCATCAGGTTGCGAATGATGCGATTTGAGGCGACGTCCGTCAGCGTGCCTTCGAGTCCGTAGCCGACCTCGATCCGCATCTTGTGGTCCTGAGGGACGATCACGACGAGTACCCCATTGTCCTTGCCCTTCATGCCGAGCTTCCAGGTTTCGAACACCTTGGTCGAGTATTCCTCGACGCTGGTGTCGCCTATGGTGGGGACGGTGAGCACGACGATCTGGTCGGTCGTATGCTGCTCGTGTGCCCGCAAGGCGATGGTGATTGCGCTTCGGGTCGCTGGTTGGAGAATTTCCGCATTGTCGACGACCCGTCCGGTGAGGTATGGCACGTCGGCTGCGCGCACCGGAGTCAGGAACGCCAAGGTCAAGATGATCGCGCACGCGCGCATGAATGGGGTCACGCACCCTTCTCCACGATCAGTGGATCGGACGGCCCGCTGCCGGCGCCTCCTTGGTAGCCGGTGCGCACCAGCAGCTCTTCCACGGCGGCAATACCCGCCTGGAGCGCATCCGCAGTTCGAGACTGCCGCAGCGCCGGCTTCATCCGCTCGATCACCACCTGCCACGCGGCCTGCCCGACGGCATTGCGCAAGCCGGTATCGGGCAGAATATGCACCCGGCGCTCGAACCGGCTGACCAGAATCAGCACCGCGTCGCGATGCGGGGTGTCGAAAAGCTCACGGCGCAGAAACAACGCCTGCGCATACTGGCCGACCTCCAGTTCGCATTTCGCAGCGTGGAGAAACAGCCGCCCGAAGGCGGGAACATATATTGTGAATAGCGCGGCCAGCGCGCCGGCCGCCAGCGCGATTGCCGCCGACAGCACTGTCAGGTGCTGGGTCGCACACCGCGGGCAGAGGGCATCGGTGCCGGCCATCGCCAGCGCGGCGAATGACGCGCCGAGCGCAAATGCCTTCCAGGGAAGCTCCTCGTAAGTGTCGGCTTTGCCGATTTCCGCGGCGACCACTCGCACCCCGGTCGCAGCGTGCACACGGGCGATCTGAAGATCCAGCGCATCGATCTCTGCCTGACTGGGAAGCACGGTGGGCGCCGTATGCTGCTCCTCAGTGCGGGTTGCCGGTCGGCCTCGGGGGCATGCCAGGTATGGCAGGCATTTCTCGGCAATTTTCGGGATGAGTGAACAGCGAGGGATCGGGAGCGGCCAAGCTCACGTCCTTGTACTCAATCGTCACGGGACCATGGCTGCTTTGCGTCTCGACCTTGATTGGGAATCCATGCAAATCCTGGGCTTCCCAGACCTTCATTTGGGTGGTCTGCCCGGCGCGGGGTCCGCTATGGGGAGTAACAGTCAGGTTCTCTACCTTGCAGGCATGACCTTCCAAGGTTTCCGTGCCCGCGGATGAGCGCTCAACCGTGGTATCCGCAGCCTGGGCAAAAGGATTCTCCTGCCCTTGCACAGTCATCTGCATACACATGCCGCCGCCCATCACCATGTAAGTGCTGTGTTCAGCCATATCGATGAGGGTGTAGCCGGCACCGCCCGGCAAAGTGGTTCTGATCTTGGTCCCGGAACGGTAGACTTTTGCCTCGCCCCGCCCCGCGGATGGCTTTGATGACATCCCGCTGATCACGATAGTCGCAGAAAATGTTTTGTTCGAATCAAAAGGATTCTGTGCCCGCGCACTCATCGCCAGGCAGGTGATCAGGAGCCCGCTCGCCGCTAGTTGAATTTTGCGCATCGCGCTTTCCTCCTCTGGACGATTATTTTTTATCTTCCCTCCAAGGACCCGGTGGAGTGTACACCGCGGCAAGATTGGGATGGCGTGCCCAAGGGTGCGTTCCTGCGGGATCCTGGGTGCGCGCACTTTTGGCGCGCGCCCCGCGCCGGCCGCCGCTGCGCGGCCCAGGTATTGGCTGCTGCCGTCGCCCGTCAAAAGCAAAAAAAATATCCGCAAATACAACGCACTAGGAGACACGAAGCGCAATCTTGCCAGCTTGAGGTCTAGCGGGGTGCGATTCGGCCGATAACCCGTAGGGGCGGGAACGGGCTAGCCGCCCATGGTCGCGGAGTACGGATGGCGAACGATTGTATGTGTGAGGCGCGCAGCGTCGCTGTCCTTAACCGGTTTCGGGTCCGCGGCTGGTTCGCGATGCTGCTCATTGCCGTCTGCACGCCCGCGCCCGCTCTGGAACCGTCGCTGGAGCCGAGTCAGTACGTTCTCGACAATTGGCAGATTCCGGAAGGATTGCCGCAGACCTCCGTGCAAGCGATCGCGCGCACACCGGACGGCTACTTGTGGGTGGGCACTCAGGAGGGACTGGCGCGCTTCGATGGGGTTCGGTTCACGGTGTTCGACAACGGCAACGAACCGGCTCTTCCCAGCAAGTACATCACCGTCCTGTTCGTCGACCGGTCCGGGCGCTTGTGGGTTGGCACGCGGTCCGGCGTCGCAGTGCTCGAGAACGGGCGCTTTAAGCCGTTCACGAGTGTCGAGGGAATTGCGCACGCCTACGTGCATGCAATCACCGACGGCGGGGCGGGGCGTCTTTGGGTGGGAACGGAAGAGGGCCTGTTCGAGGTCGGCGGCGCGGTCGCCCACTCGTTCGCCGCGTCGAACGGGCTTCCGGACAGCCGCATCCGCGCATTACACGAAGACCACGAGGGTGCGCTATGGATAGGCACGGGAGCGGGCCTGCTGCGCTTCGACGGCAAGCGTTTCGAGGCCGTGCCCGTCGGGGAGGGCAGCACGGAGGTGCCGGTCACCGCGATACACGAGGACGCCGACGGCACGCTGTGGATGGGAACCGCAACCGGAGCGCTGTATCGCGGAACGCAACACCACTTCGATGTCGTGGCTAAACCGGGGCATCTCGGCTCAGTCGTGCGCGCGCTCATGCGCGACCGCGACGGCAATCTGTGGATAGCGACCAACGGCGGCGGACTCGTGAGGTGGCGAGACGGCAAGTTCAGCACGCTGGCCAGCAATCTGTTTGCCTCGAGCGATTTACACGCACTGCTGGAGGACGCCGAGGGAAGCCTGTGGATCGGCAGCCATGGGGCCGGGTTGCTGCGATTGCGTGACGGAAAATTTGCCTCCGCCGGCGAACCCGAGGGTCTGCAGGGCAACCTAACCTGGACTCTCGCGGCGCGCCGCGGCGGCGGTCTGTGGGTCGGATCGGACGGCGGACTCAGCATCTACCAGGACGGACGATTCAAGCATGTTTCCGGACCGCGCGGTCACGGGCGCGTCGCGGTGCGTGCGGTGCTGGAGGATCGGCGAAAAGCCCTGTGGGTTGGCACCGAGGGCGCCGGCGCCTATCGACTCGATCAGCACGGCATGACCTTGTTCAACCGTCGCAACGGTTTGTCCGGGGACACCGTGAAGGCACTCATCGAGGATCGGCAGGGCCGCATCTGGGCCGGCACGAACGAGGGTCTCGACGTCATCGCCGGCGGCAAGATCACATCGATGCAGTCCCTGCTGGGCACCTCCGGACCGACCTCGGTGCATCTCATCGACGAAGATCGGGCAGGAAATCTCTGGGTAGCGACCCAGACCCAGGGATTGTTCGTGATCGGTGCACACGGCACCCGCCATCTCGGCATGGCCGATGGCCTGCCCAGCGATTGGGTCATCGCCATCGACCAGGACGACCGCGGAAGCGTGTGGCTTGGCACGACCGACGGCCTTGCGCGCTGGCGCGACGGCAAGCTTGTTTCACTCGCTCGCTCCGGCGGCCCCCTACAGGAAACCATCATACAAGTGCTGGAGGATGATGCGCAGCGGATCTGGCTCACCACCAACAAGGGCCTGGTGTCCGTAGCGCGCGATGAGCTGGATGCCCTGGCCGCCGGCGGCACCCGCACGCCGCAGTTTCACGTTTACGGTATCGCGGACGGCTTGCGGACGGCCGAATTCGCCGGAGGCAATACCGCCGCCGGCTTTCGCTCGCAGGATGGCCTGCTGTGGTTTCCAAGCATTCGTGGCATCGTGCGCGTGGACCCCAGGCACATTCGAACGAATACCCTACCGCCGCGCGTGCACATCGAACAGGTCGCCGCCGATGGAGTGCCGCTGGCGCTGGCGGACGGTGCGCAAGTCGCCCCAGGTCCGCAGCAGTGGGAGTTTCACTACACGGCGCTGTCCTTTCTGGCGCCGCGGCGCTCGCTCTTCAAGTATCGACTCGACGGCTTCGACAAGGGCTGGATCGATGCGGGGCATCGCAGAACTGCCTACTACACCCGGCTTCCGCCGGGGACGTACACCTTTCGCGTCATCGCCAGCAACAACGATGGAATCTGGAGCGATGCCGGCGCGAGCCTGCGATTCACACTCAAGCCGCACTTCTTTCAGACAATTTGGTTCGACCTGTTGTGCGCGCTGGCCGTCGTGGCCGTCGTGGGCGCATGGTATCGACTGCGGGTGGGGCGGCTCAGGCGCCTGGCCGGTGCTCTCAGCGAGCAGGTGGCGTGGCGCACCGCCGACCTTGAGTTGGCCAACGCCGAGTTGCTGCAGGCCAAGGAGCGGGCCGAACTGGCGGATAAGGTGAAGTCCGAGTTCCTCGCCAACATGAGCCACGAGATCCGCACGCCGATGAACGGCGTGATCGGCATGACGGACCTCTTGCTCGACACCGATTTGGACGGCATGCAACGCGATCATGCCGAAACGATCCGCGACAGCGCCGCCGGGCTGCTTACCATCATCAACGACATCCTCGATTTCTCGAAGATCGAAGCCGGCAGGCTGGACCTCGAGCGGATCGAAATGGACTTGCGTGCAACCGTGGACGATGTCGCGCACCTGTTGGCGCAGCAAGCCCATTCGAAGGGGCTCGAGCTGATTGCCAACGTCGACCCGCTCCTGCCCAACCGCCTGATCGGCGATCCGGGCCGCGTGCGGCAGGTGTTGCTCAACCTCGGCAGCAACGCCATCAAGTTCACACGCGACGGTGAGGTGACCATCGACCTGCGGGTGGTTCGCAGCGACGCGGCTAGCACGACAATTCGCTGCGAAGTGCGCGATACCGGCATCGGGATCCCGGCCGAGCGCCTCGAATCGTTGTTTCAGCCGTTCTCGCAGATCGACGCCTCGACAACCCGACACTACGGGGGTACCGGCCTCGGATTGTCGATCGTGCGCCGTCTGGTCGCGCTGATGGGCGGCGAAACCGGTGTCGACAGCGCTCTGCGGGTCGGCTCATCGTTCTGGTTTACAGCGCGGCTTGCCAACTCGGCCGACAAGTCCGAATTGCGCAGTCTCGATGCGGAATCGCTCGAGAATCGGCGCGTATTGATAGTCGACGACAACGCCACATACCGCGGGGTGCTCGGCGCGCAGCTAACCCACCTCGGCATGATCTCAACCTGCGTTGACGGCGCCGACGCGGCCCTACGGGCCCTGCTCACCCACGTCGATGTGGGCCGGCCTTTCGATCTGGCCGTGCTCGATCATTGGATGCCCGGGTGCGATGGCTTTGAGC
>JBARBX010000325.1:0-18417 GCA_049793535.1 Steroidobacteraceae bacterium
TCCTTCAATACCTCGATCAAGGTGCCGTCGGCGGGCGCCGGAACTTCCACGGTGACCTTGTCGGTTTCAAGTTCCAGCAAGGGTTCGTCCTTGACGACCGTGTCGCCCACTTGCTTGCACCAGCGCAGTACCGTGGCGCGGGTCCCCTCTTCGTTGGGCGGCGCCAGCACGTCCGTCACGAGAGCCACGCTCAAATCTCAGCCAGGGACTTGATGGCGATCGAGATGTCCGCAACGCTCGGCAGCACCGCTTCCAGCAGCACCGGGCTATGCGGGCTCGGCACATCGGGCATGGCGAGCCGCTCGATCGGCGCATCGAGGTGGAAAAACGCCTCCTTGGCGATCACAGCGGCGATCTCCGCTCCGAATCCGGCGGTCAAGTTGTCCTCATGAACGATGAGGCAGCGGCGGGTCTTGCGCACCGATGCCAGCGTCGCATCGCGGTCCCAAGGCGACAAGGTCCTAAGATCGAGGAGATCGGCGGATACTCCGCTGCCCAAGATGGCTTGCTCGCAGCGCTCGACCAGGGCGCCCCAACTGACCACGGTGAGCGCGCGCCCCTCGCGCAGTAGACTTGCCTTGCCGAAGGGCACCACGAACTCGTCGCCGGGATAGGCACGGCGTGCCCAACTGCCGTCGAGCAGGGATCGATGCTCGAAGAATATCGTTGGGTCATTCCCGCGTAGAGCGCTGCGCAGCAATCCCACGGCATCCTGCGCATTGGAAGGCATGGCCACGCGCCAACCCAGGCCATGCACCCATTGCACTTCGTTGGACTGACTGTGCCAGGGATCGCCGCATTTAAAGAACCCGCCGGCGATTCGCACCACCATCGGCGCGGCAAATCGATTGGCGGTGCGCCAGCGCATGGTGCCGCAGTCATTGAGTTGCTCGGCGGCAGGGTCCGCGTATTTTCGAAATTGAATCTCCGGCACGGGCATGAGTCCGGCCGCCGCCATGCCGACCGCCCGGCCGATGATGCCTTCCTCGGACAGGCTGGTGTCGAAGACTCGCGCCGCTCCGAATCTCTCCTGCAGCCCGAGAGTCGCCGCGTGCACTCCGCCCTTGCGGCCGACATCCTCGCCGAATATGAGCATCCGAGGATTCACGGCGAGCTCGTGGTCGAGCGTGCGGCGCACCGCGGTGACCCAATTGATGCGCGGTCCTTGCGGATTGGCCTGTTCGGTCCCTGCGGGAAGCGCGGCTCCGTCGCAGCGGATTCCACCCTGCCGCTGCAGCTCCACCGCGCCGTCGGAGCCGGTTTCCGAAAACAGGTACCGGCGAACACGCGCGGGATCGGGAGCGCTGAGCTCGTCGATCCGGGCGAAGGCGTCCGCGACGGCTTGGCGTCCTTGAGCAATTTCAAAGTCCCAATCGGCGGCCGGTAGCAAATCGGGTACCAGATGCGCGCGCAGCCGCCGAAGGGGATCCCGTTCTTTCTCGGCGGCGATTTCACTCGCGCTCTTGTAGGTTTGAGTGTCCTGCCCCGAGTGTCCGGATAGGCGCGGCACCACCAGCCGCAGCAGCGCCGGTCCCCTGCCTTCGCGCACGCCGGTCACGGCACTTTCAATAAGGTCGGCCGCCGCCAGGGGGTCGGAGGCATCGCCGTCGAGTACCCGCAAGCCCTGAAAGCCGGCGAGATTGGCGGCGATGTTGCCGCCCGGGGTTTGCAGCCGCGACGGTACCGAGATGCCGTAGCCATTGTCCTCGATGAAGAACAGCAGCGGCAGGCGCTCGGTCGTCGCGATGTTGAGGGCCGCCCAGAAGCCGTTGGTGGCCGTAGACGCCTCGCCGCCGTGCGCAACGGCAATGCTGTTCTCGCACTCCGCATCGCCGAGCACCTGGGCGCGATAGCGCAGGGCCTGGGCCCAGCCCACCGCGGGCGTATATTGCGTGCCCACCCCACCGCACACCGGCAAGACACAGGCGCCGGTGCGACGCGGCAGATTGAACACCACGCCGATATCGCGCCCCTCGCTCATTCCGCCGGTGCGCATCATGGTGGACGCCAGCGCTTCTTCGAGCGTCAGCCCCAGGCTCAGCATCAATGGCCGCGATCGATAGTAGGCGCCGATTCCGTCGCGCGATCCCAGCAGTTGGCGTCCCAATAGCACCTGAGTCAGTTCGTGTCCTCGAGCCGAGAACTGATACAGAACCTTGCGCTGCGGCAGGAGGGATGACTCTTCCAGGTCATCGAGTGCACGCGAGACCGCGATGTGGCGCAGCACCGCGCGCCAGTCGAGCGAACCGCTTTCCGCGGCTCGCGGCGGGCGTTTGGGGAGTGCATTCACGCGCTCAAGGCTAGTCCAGTGGCGGCCGAGAAAATCGCCAAACACTCTACCATCACCCAGGGTAATTAGTGATAATCGCTACGAATCATTCAAAATGGAGCTATAACATGGAGTTTGATCGCTTCGACGCTCGAATACTTGCTGCGCTGCAACGCGACGGCCGCCTGCCGGTCGTGGAACTCGCCGAAATCATCGGGCTGTCGCCTACTCCATGCGCGCGACGGATCAAGGCGTTGGAGTCGGGCGGGGCCATCGAAGGGTACGCGGCGCTACTCAACCCCGCAGTTGTCGGGCTCGGCGTGCTCGCCATCGTCCAAGTCAAATTGACAGAGCACACCGACGAAACCGTTGCCAGGTTCGAAAAGGAAATTCTGCTCATGGACGAGGTCACCAAGTGCTTCGCGATGACCGGGAGCTACGACTTCATCCTGGAGGTGTACGGCAAGGACTTGGACGCATTGAGCAATGTGGTGCTGAAAAAACTCATTCGAGTGCCCAACGTTCGCGACATGCAATCGAGCGTCGTGCTCGCGACCATCAAGCGCACGACTCGAATCCCGCTGGGACATCTGCAAACCTAAGGTCTACGGAGTCAAATTCTCGACCAGATGGACCGACCCGTCGCGCCCCACACGGTACCGCTCCTTGCGCCAATGCACGCTGCGCGTGAAAAAGGCCCCCACCCAGAGTAAGCAGCTCAGCGTATCTCTGACCGGCAGAAGTGCGATTTGCAGCGGACTGGAACCCGCCCTTCGTACCGACATATGCAGCATGATGCGTGTCAGTACCAATACACAGAGCATGCCCACCGCGGGCGCCGCACCTCTTGCCATGAGCACGCCGAGCCCGGCAACCGGCATTCCAAAGGTGATGAAGCAGAAGCCGTATCCCATCGGCCGCAACGCGCGTATGGTGCGCAGCCACCGCAGTTCATGCCGCACGAGATCGCCGAAGCTGCTCTCGGCAACCGCCGTCTCGACCACGACCTCGGAGAGCACCGTTCGCAGGCCCAGGCCGCGGGTCAACTCCCCCAATCGATAGTCGTCGGCCAATTGGTTGGCGATGGTGGCGAAGCCCCCGATACGGTCGAGCACTTGGCGCCTGATCCCGATGGTGGTGCCGAAGGCGAAGGCTCGCGAGCCCGCCATGGCCGCGACTCGGACCGACGGCATGAACCATTCGTTGATGAACATGGACCCGAGCAGCGACCATAGACCTCGCCGCGGGCAGCCTCGATAGGCGCATGTGACGATGCCCACGCCGCCGTCGAGAAGCGGTCCGGCGACCTTTGCGAGATAGTCGCGTTTCACGATGACGTCGCTGTCGGACACCACCAAGTACTCGTGGCGCGCGAGCGGCAGCATATTGATGAGATTGCTGACTTTGCGGCTGGTGCCGTGCTGACGTCGATCGACCGCTACTGCGAAATCGACCCGCGGAAACTCTGCCCGCAGCCGCTCTACCAGATCCAGCGCCGGATCCGTCGAATCGCGCACCCCGAAGACGATTTGAAACTGTGGGTAGACCTGATCGCAAAAGGAGCGCAAACACCGGTACGTTTCCCGGTCGGCGCCGCACAAGGGCTTCAGGATCGTCACCGCAGGCGGATCTCTCGGGGTGAATCCCGAGGATCGAATCCGTATACTCACCGCGATATAGGCGATGACGCCATAGATCATGGCGAACGCGGCCAGCGCGACCCCGCACCACACGAGGCCCGGGTGAGCGATCGCGGTCATTCAAGCGGTCCTTCGGTATTGAGTGAGCATTGTCTGATGAATAACGCAAAGTCCTACGGGCGCGGCGCCATCATCCTCCACTGGGCGGTTGCCGCATTGGTCGTCTGGGTGGGAACCCTCGGGCTCCTGCATGACTCTTGGCCGAAACGGTCTCATCTGTTTTGGATCAATATTCATGCCCTTTTCGGCCTTGCATTGTGGCTTCTGGTGATGGTGAGATTCGGCTGGCGTCTCGCCCATCCGGCTCCGGAATTGCCGGATGACATCGGCCCGCTATACCGCCGTCTGTCGCGTGCCGCCCATTTCAGCCTGTACGGCCTGCTGTTCATTACACCCATCATCGGCATCGTGACTTTCATATGGCATGGCCGGGTGCTCGACCTTGGCTTCATTCGCGTGAATTTTGGGATCGCCTCCAATCGCGCCGTTTTCGAGCCCACCGAGGATGTACACGGCTATCTCGCCTACGCTCTGTTCGGGCTTGCGGGGGCGCATATCCTCGCCGCTCTATGGCACCACTTCGTCAGGCGCGACGGCGTGCTGGAAAGGATGTGGCCGCGGCTCGCCGCGGCACCCGCGCGCCCTGCGCCTCGGGCGCCGCCCCTCAAGTAGCCTCCTTCGCAGCGCCATCGGTGTTGACCGCCGAGGCCGCATCCAACAACACCTGCTCGAGTACGGACAAATACTCGACATAGCGCTTGCGCCCCAGGGCGGTGATGCGGCAGAACGTCTGCGGCCGGTTGTTTTGAAAGCCCTTCGCTATCCCGATCAGTTTTGCCTCCTCGAGCACCTGCAGGTGCCGATTGAGGTTGCCGTCCGTCAGGGCACAAAGCTGCTTCAGGTCGCCGAACAACAGCCCCTTCGAATGTGTCACGAGCGACGTCAGCACGCTTAAGCGAGCACGCTCGTGAATGACCCGATCCAGCCCATCGTACGCAAATCGAGGACTGGCCCCTTTCTTGCTGATCCGCTTACTCAAGTTTTTCCCCATATCCGAACTGAAGCACGGCCGCGACCAAGAGTTGGCCGATTCCGAATGGAATACCCATGGCCCAGGGCAGCAATGTCCGGGTGACGCTCCCTGCGGCCAGGCAAAACAGCCCGGCCGCCAGATACCACACGCCGACGGCAAACATATGTCGCGGCAGGAACCGGCACGAGGCGAATACGCCCAGGCTGAAGATCAACTCCCAGAGGCCTGGCAGCATCCAGCAATCTTGCGCCGCCACCCGCACCATGACGACCGTCAGCAAGAAACCGACCATGATCGCGGGCAGGAAGGACTCGACGGCGGATTGAACCATCTCCCGGGCAAATCCCACGTGAACCCGGCGCGCTCGCAGCAAAGTCTCGACCCCGCTCAACAGCACCGAGACAGCCGCGGTCCCGGCCCACACACGCAGCCAGATCGTGAGGTCGGAATTCGCGGTTTTCGCCATCCACCACGCCTGCACTGCCGCGACAATGAGCGCAAGAATTCCGCTCGCCGCGATGGACGCCGGACCATAGCCGCGAAATTCAGTGCCGCGCGCCACTTGACAGCGGATCGATTGAATTTCAGACAGGGCCTGTTGTAGCTCTTTCATGCACACCCTCCCCGGTTGACGCACGGGGCAAGCTAAGGGAAATACCTCAAAGGCACACCGTGGTCAACCCGTGCTTGCGCCGGCAACCGAATACCTGGTACCTTGCCTCCGAACTTTGCGCTGCAAAGCTAAACTCAGGGAGACGAGGGTGGCCGCCCAGAAAGATCGCCCGCCGCTTCAGTCGGCCGCTGCCGCGGGGCTTTGCGCAAATCTGGCGCCGCTGGTCGTCGCCCTCGGCGTTTTGAGTGTGTTCGCCGATTCGCGGCCAAACACCCTGCCGCACGCCGGTATCTTGCATGCGCTGTTCGGTCTGCTGGCTTGGCTGTACCTCGTGGCGCGCTTCTACGAGCGGTTGCGCCGCTCGCCCCCCATGCTGCCAT
Source organism: Steroidobacteraceae bacterium (assembly GCA_049793535.1). Lineage (GTDB taxonomy): Bacteria > Pseudomonadota > Gammaproteobacteria > Steroidobacterales > Steroidobacteraceae > Bog-1198. Next base: position 5,996 of record JBARBX010000325.1, read on the forward strand.
CCGATCTGTACGCATTTTCGCGCCGGCTCTCGCGCCTGGTGTATGCATTGCTTTATGCGCTCATGTTCGTTCGACTCATCATCGACCGCTGGTACGCCGCGCCCGATCGTCCGATTCCAAGCTCGTTCGAGGACTTCCAGGGTTATCTGGCGGCGGGTGTCGTTGCGATTCTCACCATCCATGCGCTGTCAGCGGTTTGTCGCCATTTCGTTCTGCAGGCCGCAGGCGAGCCGGCGGACGCGTTCAGCGAAACGGGTGGCTGAGGTAGCGCGAGTCCGCAAGCCCGAAGCGCCAGCGCCGCTCGACGGCCTTGGAGAGGCCTATTCTCGGCCCGCAAACGATGCGGGGGCGGGTGTTCGCCGGTCGCAGGCTGAACGGCGGCTTGCCGATGCGCGCGCCGTTCAGCTCATGGGTTAGTCCCAATGCCTGTCCGAGCCGGCCTGGACCCGCGCAGAGAATTCGCAGATCCTCCTGCCGCCGGCGATCGATCATGAGCGCGATGCCGGTGGTCGGCTCGAGCGCGCGTATCAACACCCCCGCGCCGTGGCCGGCTTCGCGGCAGACGAAGTTCAGGCACCAATGAATGCCGTACGAAAGATAGACGTAGGCTCGGCCCGGCGGCCCGAACATCACGGCATTGCGGGGCGTGGGCCCCGAAAAACTGTGCGATGCGGGGTCTTTCGCATCGTACGCTTCGGTCTCGACGATGATGCCGCCGACACCGCCGATGAGCAGTCTCATTCCGATCAACCGGCGAGCGACCAGCGGGGAGTCGCGAGAGAAATCGATGCCCTTCAATCGCGCAGCGCCTGATGCACCTGCTGCACGCATGCGGACCCCTCGCCGACGGCAGCCGCCACTCGTTTGACGCTGCCGCAGCGCACGTCGCCGACGGCGAAAATCCCGGACCAGTTCGTCTCGAAGGACTGCGGCGGCCTCGCGGTTCCGGGCGCGGGCGCGAAGTCCTCCGCAGTCAGATCGGTACCGGTTCGAACGAACCCCTTCTCGTTCAGCGCGATGCAGCCCTTCAGCCAGCGCGTGCTGGGTACAGCCCCCGTCATGAGAAAGACATGGGCGATGGCGTGCGTCTCGGGGGTATTGTTCGGCGCGGTGTTCCACACCACCCGCTCCAATTGCTCGCCGCCTTCCAACGCTGTGATCTCGGTATTCGCGTGCAGAGTGATGTTGGAGGCTTCGTCGATGCGGCGGATGAGATAGCTGGACATGGAGTCGGCCAGCCCCCGCGAGCGCACCAAAAGGTGGACATGACGGCAGCTACCGGCGAGAAAGACCGCGGCCTGGCCCGCCGAGTTGCCGCCGCCCACCACGATCACTTCCTTCATCTCGCAGCGCCGGGCCTCGGTGGCGGTGGCCGCGTAGTAGACGCCGAGGCCGAGAAATCGGGACGCGTGCTCTATGGCAAGTTGGCGATAGTCGGCGCCGGTCGCAATGACGACGGATCGCGCACGTACTGCCGCTCCATGGCACAGCTCGATCGCATACGGACGCTGACTGCAATTCAGCTTCAGCGCCGAGTACGCCGTCCTGATTTCGGCGCCGAATTTCTGCGCTTGAACCCGCGCCCGTGCAGCCAGCGCCAAGCCCGAAATGCCGGTGGGAAATCCCAGATAGTTCTCGATTTTGGAGCTCGATCCCGCTTGCCCGCCCGGCGTGCCCGTTTCGAGCACCAGGACGTCGAGGCCCTCGGAGGCGCCATATACCGCGGCGGCCAGCCCCGCCGGACCTGCGCCCACGACGATGAGATCCCGGACCCGGTCGTCGTCGATCTGCTGATTCATCCCCAGGCACGCGGCCACCTCTTCGTTGCTGGGATTCTTCAGCACCACCGCGCTCCGGCACAGCACGACCGGCACGTCCTCGGCGCTGACGTTGAAGCGGTCCAGCAGATTCTGCACGCCCGAATCCGTGTTCACGTCCAGGTAAACGTAGGGAAAGGAGTTTCGCGTCAAGAACTGCTGCAAGCGCAGCGTGCCTGCGGAATGGCCCGAGCCCAGCAGGATGACATCGCCCGACTGGGATGAGATGAGCCCAACGCGCCGCAGGATGTAAGCGCGCATGAAAAGTTCGCTGAGCTCGGCGTCGGTTTGAATGATCGCGCGCAGCCGGTCCTCCGTGATCACCAGCACTTCGCCCGCGTCGCGGACGCGCGATCGCACCAGGCTGCCGACGCCCTGCAGCGTGCTCATCTCGCCGGTGAAGCTGCCTGCCGTATGCACCACGATCAACACTTCGCCGCTCAAACCGGGCTGCACCACTTCGATGCTGCCGGACAGCACCACGAGCATGGGACGATTGCGGTCGCCCGGTTCCCCCAATATCTCGCCCTGCGCCAGGGTCCGATGCTTCCCATGCGCTTCCAGCCGGGCGATTTGCGCAGCCGTCAGTGTCGGAAACATCTGCACCTTGCGGCCGGCGAAACGCGGCCCGTCGGCCATCCCTATGTCGCCGATGGTCATGCGGGGAATACCTGAATTTCGTCGACGAAGCACCAGCTCCAATCCTCGCCGGGCTCGAATGACGAAATGATGGGGTGCTTGGATTTGAGGAAGTGTTTGCGCGCATGGCGATTCTTGGAATCGTCGCAGCAGCCGACATGTCCGCAGCTTCTGCACAGGCGAAGGTGAACCCAGGTATCGCCCATGGCCAGGCACTCCTGGCAGCCGTCGCCGGAGGGGGTCACGGGCTTTACCGTGCCAAGATGAGCGCATTGCGGATGGGTTTTGGTCATTTGGTGTCCTAAAAATGCCGATTGTGGGTTGAACGCCCGGTCCCGCGAACTTCGCGGGCGAATGGCGCTCTAAGTCCAGACCAAAGCCGACGCTGAACCGTCGCTGGAGGTCTCGAAATTCTCATGCATTCGCGCAGTTTACCGCTCATATTAGCAATCATTGCAGCCGCCGTGGCTCATGCCGATCCCGCACCGTTCGATCTGGCCGGACCCACCCTCGAAGTGAAAGTCAGCCGCGGCGCAAAGACCCTGCCGGCTGCCGAAGTACCGAACCTCAATGTGGGCGATCGCGTTTGGATCAAGGCCGATTTACCCGCCACCCAATCGGCCCACTACTTGATGGTGGCCGCATTTTTGAGCGGCTCGACCAATCCCCCGCCCGAGGGCTGGTTCTTCCCCTGTAAAACCTGGACCGGCAAGTGCAGCCGCGAAGGAATAACGGTCACCGTGCCGGAAGGGGCGCAACAAATACTCGTGTTTCTCGCCCCGCAGACGGGCGGCGACTATAAGACGCTGGTGAGCGCCGTGCGGGGACGCCCTGGCGCGTTCGTGCGCACATCCCAGGATCTCAACCAGGCCGCACTCGACCGTTCTCGCCTGGAACTCTATCTCTCGGCGATCCGCAAACTCAAGGACGCCGATCCGCCCAAGCTCGCCGAGGCGGCGCCGCTGCTGGCCCGCAGTCTTGCGATCAAGGTCGACGAGAAATGCCTCGACCGGATCCCCGAGCTGCAGGCGTCCTGCCTGACGGAGGGTCGGGAGTCCCTGATACTGAACGACGGACACAGTACCTCGATCGTCGAGGCATTGACGTCCGGGCCCGGCAGCGATTTGGCCATGGAGGCGAGCTACACGCCGCAACTGAGCTATGGTTACTATAGCCCCTACATCGCGTCCATATTCGACATTGCTCGAATATTCGATTCCTTCCATATCGCGCAATATCAATATATCCCGGCGCTGGCTTCGGCGCATGGCGACGAGCTCGCGCTGACGCTGAACACGGCGCCGTCCTTCCACAATCCGCAATCGGTGTTGGTGGTGGCGCTGCCGGCGGTGGAATCGCCGCAGTTGCCGCCTTTGCATGCGGTGAATCCCAAGGAAATCTACTGCGCCGGCAGAGGCGCACTGGTGTTGCCGGTCGATGGCGCACCGTTGGTATTCTCGACCGGCTACGCGCACGACGTGACCTTGAGCCTGACCGGAAAAGACGGCAAGAGCATCGACCTGCCCGCCACCGCCGATGCGGCGCGGGGCGGCTACGTCGTCGATACCACCGTGCTGCACTCCGCAGCGCTGGGCGACAGCGTGCAGGGGTCGCTGCAGGGCTATTGGGGCTTCGAGCGCTATCACGGTCCCGGCTTCCTGCTGATGAATTCGCACGCGACCCGCTGGGAGCTTGCGGCCGGGGACGAGGACGCTCTCGTGGTCGGGCGCCAGGACACCGTGCACTTGCAGGCCGACAGCGTGAGTTGCGTGGACCACATCATGCTCAAAGACCCGGCCGGCAAAGAGCTCAAAGCGGAGTGGAAAACCGTCAAACCCAGCGAACTCGAAGTGAAACTGCCGCTTCAAGAGGCGAAGCCCGGCGCCATGACGCTGTTGGTGAGTGAAGCCGGGAGCAGCCGTCCGCAGCCGGTTTCGATTCAAACTTTTTCTGAGGCGAGCCATCTCGACAGCTTCACTCTGCATTCCGGCGACGCTCAAGGCGTGCTGAAGGGCAGCCGCCTCGACCAAGTGGCAAGCTTGGTCGTAAGGAGCGTTGCATTCGTGCCAGGCGAGCTGTCGACGCGCAACGGCGCCGACGAGCTGCCGATGGTGGCCCAGGACGCGCCGGCCGCGGCGAACTTGAAGCCCGAGCACGGCATCACAGCAAAAGTCACGCTAAAAGATGGGCGCGTGCTGTCGTTGGCCGCCTCCGTGGATGGGCCGCGCCCGCGCGTGCTGCTGATCGGCAGGAGCATCCAGCCGTCGGCTTCCGGCAAGGACAGCAATATACAACTGAGCGATCAAGGCGAACTCCCGCAGGACGCAACGCTGACTTTCGCCCTGCGCACTCAATCGCCCGCGGTCTTCACACGCGATGAGAGCGTGGAAGTGGCCACCGGCGATGAGTCGTCCTCGACAGTTCTCGGCTTCGCCACCGGCAGCATGACCCTCGAGAACGCTCAGGTTGCGGTCGCCACGCTCAATCCCGCCAAAGCATTCGGCACCTCGGCATTCGGGCCGTTGCAATTTCGGGTGGTCGACAAGGGCGTCGCCGGGGACTGGATGCCGCTGGGCAATCTCGTTCGACTGCCGGTACTGAAGGACCTTACCTGCCCCTCGACGCCGGAGCTGGCCTGCAAACTCTCAGGCTCCAATTTGTACCTGGTCGACTCGATCGCCAATGACCCGGCGTTCACGCATCCGGTACAGGTTCCCGACGGCTTCTTGGGATCCGCGCTGCCGGTACCGCATCCGGTCGACGGGCCGCTTTACGTGAGGCTGCGCGACAATCCGGCCGCGATCAATCCGACGACGCTGCAGACTCAGCTGCTGCCGCCCTCGGTCGAGGACCCGGCGCGCGCGAGCGCTCGGCAATCGGCGCTGGCCGGCGGGAACGCTCCCCCGCCGCCGTCAGACAAAGCCGATCCATCTCCCGAGCGAAACCACGCCAATCCACAGCCCTAGGGAGATTCCGCCCGAGATCTTCGCGGCTCGAGGAGTTCTCTGCCGGCGGCCCCAGACCTCGACCGAGCGGTGGATCGTGGCGTGAAACACCAGCATATTGACGCCTGCCAAGATCAGCAGCAGCATTTTTGCCCGGAAAGGCACCGTCCCCCAGTAATGGGTCGCATTGGAGGAAAAGAGCAGGCTGCCGCTGCACACGGCCACGACGAAACTCGTCCAAGTCCAGGGCAATACCTCGTCGATCAATTCGCCCACCGGCCGATCGCGTAAGTTCACGTCGAGCAGCCGCAAATCCACCATGGCGATCGAACCGACCACCATGGTGATGGCGAGCACGTGAACGCTCTCGATACCGGGGAACAGCCAGGAGGATTCGCTAATGGCGATCGCAACCTGTGTGGATTCGAGCCAGTGCAGGAAATGTTCGAGCATAGCCTGCTCCTTAACCTGCGTAGGCGATCAAGCGCCCCGCAACGGCGATCGCCACCCAGAGGGCGAGCGACACCAGGCCGATGACCTTCGCGGCGGCGAAGTGCGACGGCGCCAAATCGGAGCCGCCTCTGCCCAAGTCGCGCTTCAAGATGGCTTGAAATCCCAGAGTCACGGCTATCGCCGTCGCCAACATGGCCATCTTCGCCTCGAAGAACACATTGCCGAGCGCGCGTTTCGGTTCACCGACGATGAGTATGCTGCCGCTCGCCGCCAGCACGATGAGGGCACTCCACAGCCAGGGCATGAATCGCCGCGAGAACGACGCGATGCTGTGGCGCTTGCCCGCAACACCCAGCAGGCGCAGGTCGAACATCGCCATCGACGCCAGAACCACCGAGATCGCCAGAATATGCGCGATCTGCACCGTCGGGATTATCCAGAACACCTTTTGAATGATCTGGCTCGCCTGGGTATTGCCGAGCCAATGAATGAATTCTTGAAGCATCGGTTCATCATAGCCAAACCCTTGGCGGGCTGCTCGAATGTCAGAAAATACCCAACGCCATCCCGGATGCCAATGCCGCGCCCAGTTCCTCGCACGGTTTCAGCTCGTGACCGGGAATTTGCTTCGGTCTCAGAATCTCCTGCGGAGTTTGCGCGTGCGTGCAGATGATGATGGGATCGGCAATGGGCTTCAGCCGCCAACCGGTCGCGATGCGCTCGATCTGCTGCGCGGCATTGCGGCCGTCGCTGCCGGCGCAAATCAGCGTGGCATAAGGTCGGCCGTTGACCCGGTCGAGCACCGCGTAATAAGTGCGATCGAAGAAATCCTTCATCTGTCCCGACATCGCGGCCAGATTCTCCGGCGACGCAAAAATGAATCCGCCGGCATTCAGCACGTCGGCCGCTTCCGCATCCACCGCGCGCAGCAACGACACCTGGACAGCGGGTTCGGCGCGGGCGCCGCAGGCCGCCGCACGGGCCATTTGCAGAGCGCCGCCGGTCATCGAGTGGTAGACGATCAGCAGCGTCACGGCGGCGCCACCGCTGCCGTCACTGCCGGCGCCACTGCGTGGCGCCGCCCACCTTGTCTTCGAGCAATATTCCGGCGGCGCTCAACTGCGTCCTGATACGGTCGGATTCGGCGAAATTCTTGGCGGCGCGCGCGGCCTTGCGGGCGGCGAGCAACGCCTCGATGTCCGCGTCGGACATGGTCTTGTCGCCTACACTGTGCTTCAAATAGGTGTCCGGATCCTGTTGCAGAATGCCGAGCACCTCGCCCATGGCGCGCAGCGTTGCCGCCGCCCGGTGCGCACTCCCGGAGTTGCCGGATGCCTTGGCCTGGTTCAGCTCCCGCGCCGCGCCCTGCATGACCGCCAACGCCTCCGGAGTATTGAAATCGTCGTCCATGGCCGCGCGAAACGCGGCATACCGGTCCGCGTCGAGCGGTCCTGATTCGCCCGTATCCTTGAGCGCCCGGTACAGTCCCAGGAGAGTTTCATCGGCTTGCGCGAGTTGCACGGCCGAATAGTTGATGGGTCCGCGATAGTGGCTGCTCAACAAGAAAAATCGCATGACCTCGGGGTCGCGCAATGTCTTGAGCACCTCGCGTAAAGTGAAGAAATTGCCGAGCGATTTCGACATCTTTTCATCGTTCACGCGCACGAACCCGTTGTGCATCCACACCTTGACGAAGGGTGTATCGCAGGCCGCGCAGGACTGCGCGATCTCGTTCTCATGGTGCGGAAACTTCAAATCCTCGCCGCCGCCGTGCAGGTCGAAATAGCCGCCGAGCAAGCTGGTCGACATGGCGGAGCATTCGATGTGCCAACCGGGACGTCCGTCGCCCCACGGTGAGGGCCAGGACGGCTCGCCCGGCTTGGCGCGCTTCCACAGCACGAAATCCAAGGGATCCAGCTTGGCCTCATCCACCTGCACCCGCGAGCCGGCACGCAAATCGTCGATTTTCTTGCCCGATAGCCGGCCGTATGCGGCGAACTTGCGCACGGAGTACATGACGTCGCCGTTGCTCGCCGCGTAGGCATAACCCTTGTCGATCAAGGTCTGCGTCATGGCGATGATGGGGCCGATGTACTCGGTGGCGCGCGGTTCCCGGTCGGGCGTCTGAAGGCCGAGGGTCGTACAATCCTCGTGCATCGCGTCCGTGAAGCGCCGCGCCAAATCCGCCCAATTCTCGCCCTTTGCGGCGGCGCGCTCGATGATCTTGTCGTCAATGTCCGTGATATTGCGCACGTAGGTGACCGCATAACCTTTCGCTCGCAAGTAACGCTGGATGAGGTCGAATACCGTGAGCATGCGCGCGTGCCCGACGTGGATGTAGTCGTAGTTCGTCATCCCGCACACGTACATGCGGACCTCTTTGTCGCGCAGAGGCTTGAATTCCTCCTTCGCGCCGGTGAGCGAATTATGAACTTTGAGCATGGTCTTGAAGGCGCCGGCGCGCGGTCGACGGCGGCATGAGCTTGAGCAACTCGGCAAGTTCGGGACCGTGCGCCTGTCCCGTGAGAGCCACTCTCAAGGGCATGAACAGGTCCGCCCCCTTGCGCCCGGTGCGCTCCTTTAGATTCCTGGTCAACTGCTTGAGGTCCGAGGGTGACTGGTCGAACGCATCCACGGCGGTGGCAAAGAATTCCGGCCCGGCCGCGGCAACGATCCGCCGCTCCTCCTCTCCCAGGGACGGCAGATCGCCGCGCACCACCGCGCGCCACGGCGCAGCGTCGGCGGGCAAGACCACATTGTGCCGGATCAACTCGACGAACTCGGCCGAGTCGCCGGCCCCCAACCAATCTCTGAATTGCGCGGCCGACATGCGTTCCACCGCTTCCTTTTGCCAGTGCGCCAATTGCGTCTCGTCGAATCGCGCGGGCGCCCGCCCGAGGTGTTCCGGCCGAAAGTGGGCTGGCATATCCGTCACGCCCAGCCAGCCGTCGGTATCGCCGGCATGTCCCAGGCGAAACAGGAGATTGAGGATGGCTGCGGGCAGGAATCCGCGTTCGCGAAACTCCTGCGCGCTCGTGCTGCCGTGACGCTTCGATAGCGGAGCGCCGTCGGGGCCCACCAACAGACCCAGGTGACCGTAACCCGGCCGGCGTAGCTGCAAGGCGTCCAGGACCATGAGTTGGCGCGGCGTATTGGTGAGATGATCGTCGCCGCGCAGCACCTCGGTGACCCCCATGACCGAGTCATCGACGGCATTGCTGAAGAAAAACGACGCGCTGCCGTCGTCGCGCCGAATAATGAAGTCGCCGATATCAGCAGACGAAAATCGCTGCGGTCCGTGCACCACATCGATGAATTCGACGACTTGGTCGTCCGGCACCGCGAATCGGAGCGTGGGCTTCAGGCCCCTCGCCTCTCGCTCGGCGCGCTGTGCCGACGTCAGATGGCGGCAGGTTCCCGCGTAGCGCGGCGGCTTGCCCGACATGCGCTGCAGCTTGCGCGACAGTTCCAAGTCTTCCGGTGTGCAGTAGCATGGGTACGCCCGGGCGTCCGCCTCCAGCCGGCCGAACAGAGTTCGGTAGAGGTCGCCCCGTTCCGCCTGGGAGTAGGGAGCCGAAGGGCCGCCGACATCGGGCCCCTCGTCCCAGTCCATGCCCAACCAGCGCAATTCCACCATCAGGTCGTCGCGAAAGCGCGGCTGGCTGCGCTCGACATCGGTGTCTTCGATGCGCAAAATGAAGCGGCCCGCGCTTTTTCGCGCCCAAAGGTAGCTGAAGAAGGCCGTTCGCGCGTTCCCCAGGTGCAGGGACCCCGTGGGACTGGGGGCAAATCGCGTGATGACGGGCATGGAATCTAGGGTTGCGGGCATACTCAAGATTGTACCTATTCGAGTAGAATCTCGGAGCATGAAACATCTACTGCTCGTGACTGGTTTGATTTTCGCGGCTCACCCTGTCTTCGGCTACGGCGGCGACACTGCGCCCGCCGCTGCCGCCAAAGCGCCTGCGCCGGCCGCCCAGCCCAAGCCTGCGGCCCCGGCCACCGTCCTTGTACAAGTGGTCACGTCGATGGGGAATTTTACGGTCGAGTTGAATGCCGAGCGGGCACCCCTGACGGTCGCGCATTTCTTGAGGTATGTCGATCAAGGCCACTACTCGGGCACGACTTTTCACCGAGTGGTCGCCAATTTCGTCATTCAAGGCGGCGGCTTCGACGTCGACAACAAACTGGTGCCCGCCCCCTGGAAGGTGGTCAATGAGTCGGGCAACGGATTGACCAACGAGCGCGGCACCGTCGGCATGGCACGCACCCAGGATCCGCACGGCAGCGATGCGCAGTTCTACGTGAATCTCTACGATAACGAAGCCCTCGACCCCAACAAGACGCGCTGGGGCTACGCAGTCTTCGGCAAAGTGGTTCAGGGCATGGATGTGGTCGATCGCATCGGCAACGTGCCGACCGGCGCGCGCGGACCGTTCAAGGAAGACGCGCCGCTCAAACCGGTGGTGATCCAGAAGATCGAGCGCGTCGCCGGCCCCTGAGATTCCCCAGGGGCCAGTCCGAGAATTCCCCGTGGCCGCGCTCTTCATCTCGGATTTGCACATCGACTCAAGTCACCCGGCGATCACCCAACAGTTCCTGAGCTTTCTCTCGGCTGAGGCCAGGGACGCCGACGCCTTGTACATTCTGGGCGATCTGTTTGAATCCTGGATCGGCGACGATGCCCCGGATGCCGCGCAAGTGCAGGCGATGGCGGGAATTGCCTCGCTCACCTCGGCGGGCGTGCCCTGCTTCGTCATGCACGGCAATCGGGATTTCCTGCTCGCGCAGCATTTCTGCGGCAAGAGCGGCGCAGCGCTCCTGCCCGATCCCGTGATCGTCACTCTATACGGGGAACGGGTGCTGGTGATGCATGGCGACGCGCTGTGCACGGATGACCGCGCCTACCAGCGGCTGCGCGCAACCGTTCGGGATCCCGATTGGCAGCGGCAATTTCTCGCACTGCCGGTCGAGTCGCGCCGCGCCCTCGCGGGCGCCGCGCGCGTCGGCAGCCAAGCGCACACCGCCACCCTGGAATACGCCATCGCGGACGTCAACCCCGTGAGCGTCGAGGCGGCCCTGCGCGCCGCAGGGACCGCGACGCTACTGCACGGACACACGCACCGCCCCGCGGTCCACGCGCTCGAGGTCGACGGCCGCCCCTGCACGCGCATCGTGCTCGGCGATTGGTACGACCAGGGCAGCCTGCTGCGATGGGACGACCACGGACCCGAGCTGGTATCCCTAGCGCGTTAGGCCGGCCCGGAGTGAAATCGAAACACCGGGTCGGGCGCGGTGATCAGTTCCGCCTCGAGGACGGCGAACTGCTCGACCCTGCTTTCCAATGGCGCTCCCGACCGCTTGGCGGCGCGCCGAGCGAGGTCCAGATAAACCCGGTGGTGCCGCGCCTCGGCGGCGTGCAGGCCCTGGAACAGGTCCGCCAAGGGCGGGCCGATGGCGTCGCCCAACACTCCAAATCGCTCACAGGACCGCGCTTCGATGAAAGCGCCGCAGATCATCAGGTCCACTTCGCGCTGCGGCTCGTTCTTGGCGACCAAGCGGCGCAGGCGCTCGGCGTAGCGGCCCGGCGCCAATCGAAGCGGCGCCACGCCCAATCGGCGGATGAGCTTGATGACCTGTTCGTAGTGGCGCAATTCCTCCCGTGCCAGCCGCGACATTCTATCGGCCAGGTCGAGATCTTCGGCGTACGCAAACATCAGCGCCAGAGCGGTCGAAGCCGCTTTCTTTTCGCAGTTCGCGTGATCGATCAGCAGCACCTCCTGCATCGCGCAGGCCTGTTCCACCCAACCTGCGGGGGTCGAGACGCGCAGCAAAGGCTGCGCGAGCAGCGGCGCCGAGCCGGTCACGCCGGCAACTTGAGCGCCGAAATGGCCTCGAGCAGCGCGCCCGCCGATTGATAACGGTCGGCGGGCGACTTGGCAAGCAAGCGCACCAGCAGTTCCTTGTAGCTGGCGAATTGGGGCGCAATCTGCGGCAGGTCCGCCCGCTTGTGCTTGTAGATGACCTCCATGGCGGTCGCTCCGGTGTAGGGTTTGCGGCCCGTCAGCATCTCGTAGAATATGACGCCCAAGCTGTACAAATCGCTGCGGCCATCGATCTCCTCCGCGTGGCCCTGTTCCGGGCTCATGTAGTAGGGCGTACCGAAGATCTCACGCGTGCCGGTCAACGACGCTTCCATCTCGTTTGCCTTGGCCAAACCGAAATCGATCAGGCACACCGAACCATCGGTGCGCAGCATCACATTGGCCGGTTTCAGGTCGCGGTGCAGGACGCCCACGGAATGAATGGCGTGCAGCGCGCTCGCAATCTGCTCCAAGAATTTGAGCGCAGTGCGCGGCAACAGCGGCGCCTTCATACGCTGGCGCAAGTCGCCGGCCGGAAAGTGCTCCATTGCGATATAGGCATGATCGTCGGCGACCCCGAGATCGTAAATGCGTACGATATTGCGGTGCTGCAGGCCGGCGACGATTTCATATTCCTGCAGGAAGCGGTCGAAGCTCACGATGCGCTCGGACACGTCCGGCACCTGATTGAATACCTTCAGCAC
>JBARBX010000326.1:0-3730 GCA_049793535.1 Steroidobacteraceae bacterium
ATCCAGAAGCAATTCGCGGCCGACCCGGAGGCGGAACGGGTGGACCTCGATTACTTCAAGGCGCTGCTCAAGGCGATCGCGCCGAATCGCGAGGCATTGGATGCGCGCCTTGCCGGCTTTAGCGAGATATCCCCGCCCGCACTCGATCCCATAGAACACGCGGTGCTGTGGCTGGGCCTTCACGAGTTGGTATCGTGCCCGGCATTGCCTTACCGGGTGGTGCTTGCGGAGACCGTACAATTGGCCAAGCAATTCGGCGCGACCGACGGTCATAAATTCGTCAATGCCGTGTTGGATCGGGCAGCCCGTGAATTGCGGCCGCACGAGTACGGCCGCGACGGCGTTTGATCGAGGGGCGCAATGAACCCCGCGGACCTTGGCTTAGGCGAGTTCGAATTGATCGACCGCTACTTCGTGCGCCGCGGGGCGGCACCGACCGGGGAATCCGGAGTCATGCTCGGCATCGGCGATGACGCGGCCGTGCTCGCTTTGCCGCCGGGCACGGAGTTGGTGGCCAGCGTCGACACCCTCGTCGCCGGGCGTCATTTTCCCGAAGGCACCGATCCACGTTCCATCGGCCATCGCGCGCTTGCCGTCAATTTGAGCGACATGGCGGCCATGGGCGCCTCCCCCGCCTGGGCGACGCTCGCGCTCACGCTGCCGAATGCGGACCCCGCATGGCTCGCAGGGTTTTCCGCGGGATTTCTCGATCTAGCCGACGCCAACGGCGTCTCGCTGGTGGGCGGCGATACCACGCGCGGGCCGCTGACCGTGAGCGTGCAGATTCTGGGACACGTTCCGCGCGGCGCGGCGCTGCGCAGAAGCGGAGCGCGCGACGGCGATCTGCTGGCGGTGACCGGCACTTTGGGCGACGCCGGTGCGGGACTTGCGTTCAGCGCCCATCCGCCGGCCGACTCCCGCGCGGCGGCCCTCGCGCTCATCGAACGATTCGAATACCCCGCGCCGCGGGTGCAATTCGGCGTGGCGGCCCGCGGCATCGCGACCGCCGCGATGGACCTGTCCGACGGTCTGGTGGGGGATTTGCCGAAGCTCGCGCAGGCGAGCGGCCTTGCGGCTCATGTTGCGGTCGAGCGCCTGCCGTTGTCGGACGCTCTGCGCGCGGCCGCCTCCGCGGCCCAGGCGCGCGATTGGGCGATGACGGCGGGTGACGACTACGAACTGCTGCTCGCAGTGCCGGCGCCGCGCTACGCGGAATTGCAGGGGGCGGCGGCGCAATTGAACTTAACGTTGACCGCGATCGGTGAATTGCGCTCCGGCAGCGGCGCCACATGGTCGCTGAATGGACGGGATTTCCTGCCTTCCTCCCGGGGATACGATCACTTCGCCTAAGCCTCGACCCAAGTCACAGTTTAGGCCGGGTCGCACCAGTATCCTTCAGCCACACCAGATCGAACAGACGCTGCGCGGCACACGGTTACCCTTGAGCAACACTCGCCAAAATCCTCTCTCGAAGTCCCAGAACAACCGCGCTTCGCTGCCGGAGAAGATCGGCAAGTATGTGATCATCAACGAAGTGGGGCGCGGCAGCACCGGCGTCGTGTACCTCTCGCATGATCCGTATTACGGGCGCGACGTGGCCATCAAGGTGTACAACGTCGATGCCAGCGGCGACGAGAATCGCAAGCGGATCGCGCGCAAAATGTTTCTCTCCGAAGCGCACATGGTCGGCATGCTGCAGCATCCGAACATTCTTCCGATCTACGACGCGGGCGAGGAAAACGGCCATTGCTACATCGTGACCGAACACGTGCACGGTGCCCGAACCCTCGCGGCGTACTGCCGGCCCGACAATCTGCTGCGCATCGACGACGTGGTCGAAATCATCTACAAGGCCGCAAGGGCGCTGCATTACGCGCACAGCCGCGGCGTCATTCACCGCGACATCAAGCCCAGCAACATCATGCTGACCCTCGACAGCGACGTGCGCATCATCGACTTCGGCATCGCGTTGGTGGCGGACTCTGAAATATCGCGGATCGAGGGAATCGCCGGCAGCCCGTCGTATATGTCCCCTGAGCAGGTCCAGTCGATCGAGCTGACCAACCGCTCCGATCTGTATTCGCTCGGCGCGGTGATGTACGAACTTCTGACCGGGACCCGGCCGTTCCGGGCGGGCAACCTGCAGAAGCTCCTGCATCAGATCGTGTTCGCCACGCCTCCGCCCATTCACACGCTGCGCCCCGAAATCCCCGAGGAACTGGAGAACGTCACCGCGATGGCGCTGATGAAGGATCCGGACAAGCGTTACAAGACGGGCCTCGACTTCGCCGCGGAACTCACCCGCGTGCACCAGAAATTGCGCGCGCAATACAACCGCATCGATCAGCAGGAACAATTCAGCCTGCTGCGCAAGCTGAAGTTCTTCCACGAGTTCTCGCACGGCGAAATCTGGGAGGTTCTGCGCGCCAGCAGCTGGCAGGACTACGCGGATTCCGAGGAAATCGTCAAGGAAGGGGAGATGGACGACCGCTTCTACATCATCGTGCAGGGACGGGTCAGCGTGCAGCGTCTCGGAAAGGCCCTCGGGTACCTGGAAACCGGCGATTGCTTCGGTGAGACCAGCTACGTGCGCGGCGCCAAGCGCACCGCCACCATCAATTCAGCGGGTCCCGTGACGGTGATGAAGGTCAGCTCCACTCTGCTCGAGCAGGTGTCGGCGGAGTGTCAACTGCGCTTCAATCAGGTGTTCCTGCGCAGCATGATCGGACGGCTGCAAAGCGCCGAGCGGGGCATTCCCGGCTCCTAGGCCTTCGGCGCTTCCTTGTCGAACTCGATCATCGCGTACGCCGAATGATTGTGGATCGACTCGAAGTTCTCCGATTCGACCACATAGGCGCGCACGCGCTTGTCCTGGTTCAGCGCGACGGCCACGTCTCGTACCGTATCCTCGACGAATTTCGGGTTGTCATAGGCCCGCTCGGTCACGAATTTCTCGTCCGGCCGCTTCAGGATCCCATAGACCTCGCACGAGGCCTGGGATTCCGCGATGTCGATCAGCTCTTCGAGCCACATGTGCTCGACCAGCTTCGCCGTCAAGGTGATGTGCGAACGCTGGTTGTGGGCGCCGTAGTCGGAAATTTTCTTCGAGCAGGGACATAGGCTGGTGGTCGGGACCACCACCTTGAGCCACACGTCGGTCTTGCCGTCGCGGTGCTCGCCGAAAATCGTCGCCTGGTAATTCATCAGGCTCTCGACCCCGGTGACCGGGGCCTTCTTCATGACGAAGTAGGGGAACGTCATTTCGATGTGACCGGCGCTCGCGTCCAAATGCTCGGTCATTTCCACCAGCATCTGACCGAACGAGTCCACGGATATCTCGCGCTCGTGGCGATGCAGGATCTCCACGAACCGCGACATATGCGTGCCCTTGAAGTTGTGCGGCAGGTTCACGTACATGTTGAAATTCGCGACGGTGTGCTGCTCGCCGCGGGCGCGGTCCTTCACCTTGATCGGGTGATAGATGTCCTTGATGCCCACCCTATTGATCGGCAATTGCCGCGTATCGGCATGGCCCTGCACATCCTCCACGGAGTTTACCTTGGGCTTCTTGACGGGGACGGCGACGCTCATATTCTCTCCAGGCGCTTACGCGCCTTCTCTGGGCGCTTACGCGCCGAATCTACGGGGTCGATGCGACCCCGTCCTATAGAACACCAAACAGGGCATAGATGGTGACGAAACTGTGAATTCCAAGAATAGTAGACGATCC
>JBARBX010000327.1:0-1617 GCA_049793535.1 Steroidobacteraceae bacterium
GTGCCTGCCTCATCAAAGTCGTGCGCGCCCGCGACGAAAAGGATTTGACGGCCATCAGCTCCGAATTCGAATCCGCGACGACCGACCGCCGGGTTCAACTGGTGGAGATACTGGGCGCCGCCGCCTAGCCGCTCGACCGCGGTTCCCTAGGGATTGGCAAAGAAGGTCTTGACCGCGGCGAAACAGAACGGCGCCACCAGCACGGTGTGATACACCTCGGCGACCGCGAGTTCGCCGCCGTCGGTCGCGCCTTGCTCGACGGCGGTGGCGGCGACGAGAGCCTTTGCGGCGGCAAAATCCGCCTTCAAACCGGCGTAGGGATCGTTGGTGGACGCTCCGGACTCGAGGTTCAGCACACTGATCGGCGCCGACGCCGGCGCATGCGACGCCCAATAGCTCTGAATGAGCTGGGTGTTGAGCCAGAAGACGAGCGGGTCCATATCGCCGCCGCACAATAGTACGGGCGCGGTCGGCACCCAATTGCGCAGGTCGTTCGTGCGCAGCGCCTGGCGCCAGGGCAGGCCGGGAGTGGCAGCCGCAACACCGGTGGTCATCGTGGGCCAGCCGCCGTCGGGATTCGCCTGCGCGTCTTGGAGATAGCTCAGGCGGTAGCTGTTCTGCAGCAAATTTCCGGCACCGAAACCCTGCGCGAACACTTCGGCGAGATTCGCCGGAGTGGTGGCCGGTGTATCGGCCGCATACGCGGGGGCGGGCGGCGTCGCGCTGAACAGCACATATTCCGGAAGTTTCCCCTCGGCATAAAGCTGGCTGCGCGGCGTCGTGGTCGGCAACAGCGAATCGATTCCGCTCGCGTACTGGCTCTCGAATACGTCGGTGGGGTCGCTGTAGATGTTGCCGTAAGCCCTCTGGTATGCCGTGAGCAGCAGTGTCGAGGACACCGGCGCGTCCCCGTTGACCTCGCCGTAAAACACGGCGTCGACGAAGGCGGCCAGCGCGTACGGACCCGACATGGGCGCCGCCGCGGTGACGGTCATTCCGGCGGCTTGCATGGCGCGCTGGGTCGCCATCGCCACGTAACCTCCCTGCGAATAGCCGGTGATGAAAAGCTGTCCGTTGTCCTGGGTGAGCGTTGCCGAAGCGAGCGGCAGCGCCGTGCGCGCCGCGGCCAGCGCATCGATCATGTCCTTCGATTGCTGATCGGCGATGAGATAAGGGTGATAGTCGAGGGTCGATGTGTCATAGCCTGCGTAATTCGGCGCGACCACGATATAGCCCTTCGACGCAAATATCGCGACCAGGTTCAGCGTTTCAGTATTCTGAAGATTGTCCATGGTGAACGCGCGGTCGGTGGTGGTGCCGTGCGCATAGAGCAGCATCGGCCGCGGGCCGGTGCAGTTCGCGCCAAGCCCGGTGGGCACCATCAGCACGGCGGACGCGGTGGTGGGTTCATTCGCCCCGCCCACCGTCTCGTACTGGATGTGATACATGAGAAGGTCGCACACCGGTGCGCCGCTCAGCGTCAAGAGCTGCAGATTGGTCGCAAGGTTGAGCTCGGCCAGCAGGCTCACCGCCGTGAGCGACGACAGCAGCGCCGGCGGACTCTCCAGCAGCGTTCCGCGCGGCGGCGGCGGTGCGGTGCCGGAACCCGAGCCGCCC
>JBARBX010000328.1:0-2636 GCA_049793535.1 Steroidobacteraceae bacterium
GCGTCCGCGGCGCTCGACCCCGTGCAACCCGCGGGCGCGCCCATCGCCTCGGGCAGCCAGATCTGGGAATGCACGACGAACGGCCAAAAGACATTTTCCGACAAGCGCTGCGGCGGCAACGCCACGCTGCTCGAAATGAATCCACTCAACGTGATGAATCCCGCGCCGAGGTCACCCCCCACCTGGTCGTATGCGCCGCAATCAGGCAGTGCACCCGAGGATGACTACCCGGTTGCGCAAGATGCCGTGAACAGTTCCTCTCCGGTGGTCGTGGGATATGCGTACGCCGTTCACCGGCGACCCGAACACACGCATCAGCCGAATCATGCGCACTCGATGCCGATCGCGCGCAGAAATTGACGCAGCCGCGATAACCCGCGCTCGATTTTCAATCGAGAAGGTCGGCGTGATGCCGGCGGGCGACATCGGGATGCGAACGCAAGCGCCCCTTTAAGTAGTTCATGCCCACCTCGCGCAGCAGCGGGTTCTGCGGATCCCGCTCGGGACCGCGGGCATAGGCGGCGAGCGCCGGCGGCAGTTGCAGCAGCGGTACGACGGCATCGAGGCGGGCACCGAGAAAGAATGCCGCCGATAGGCGCTCGACCCTTTCGGGCGGCGTGATCACCCGATGCATGGTGGCCCGCAGGTAGCCATCGGAGGCGAGTTCGAGCAGCTCGCCGATGTTCACCACGAAGGTGCCGGGCCGCGGCGGCACATCGAGCCAGCCCCGCGGCGTTTCGACTTGCAGTCCCCCGCGATCGTCCTGCAGCAGCAGGGTGATCAGGCCGGCGTCCTTGTGGGCACCGACGCCTTGGTCGGCCGCGGTGGCATCGCGTCCCGGATAGCGAATGAGCTTGATCAGGTAGTGCGGATCATCGCCGTACAGCGGCTCGAGCGCATCCGCGGATTGCCCGAGGGCCAGCGCAAAGGCGCGCAGTATCCGGGTGACCACGAGCATGCAGGCGGCCTGCCACTGGGTGACCACGGCGCGCATCTGCGGCAGCGCCGCCGGCCATTGATTGGGTCCCCGCAGCCGCGTCCAGGCCGGCAACCCCGCATCCCGCGGCAGCGCCGCGCGCTCGGACCCAATGTCGATTTGCTCGCGCCAATCGGGCAGGCCGCGGGTGCGCTCCGAGGCCACCCGATTGTAGCCGCGAAAGTGCGGCGAGTGGATCATCTCGATCGCGAGTTTGTCTCCTTCCGGTAGGGCAAAAAATTGCTTCGCGCAGTCGAGAAGGTCGGCCAGCAGGGGGGCCTCTACACCGTGGCCGATGAGATAAAAGAAGCCCACGCCGTGGGCCGCCATGCGCAGCTCCGCGAGAAACTGCGCGCGCTGCGACTCACCGGCGTCGAACCCGCGCAGATCGAGTTGCGGCACAGAGCCATTGGTTTCGCCGGCAGGCATTCCCGTAGAATACCGGAGTGCAAAATCCAAAGCTGCAAGTCATCCGCCGAGCCTCCTTCACGGCGACGCCCTGGAAGAATGGCGGGGGCATCACGCACGAAGCGCTGCGCATCCCCGCCGCGGGCGATCCCTTCCGCTTTCGGGTGAGCGTGGCGCACATCGATGCGTCGGGGCCGTTCTCGGAATTCGCCGAATACCACCGTAAAATGGTGCTGCTCAAGGGTGCCGGCATCGATTTACGCTTCGGCGACGGCGTGCAAAAAACCCTGCGCAAGGTGGGCGAAGTGCTGGAATTCGACGGTGCCCTCGCCGCTCATTGCGAATTGCTCAGCGGCCCCTGTGTGGACTTGAATCTCATGGTGTTGAAATCGGACGGCGCCGCGGTGCGCGTCGAGCGTTTCATCGAGTCCGTGGCGGTGAGTGCCTCGCGACATGAAACCCTGCTGATCTTTCCCATCGACCGCAAGATCACCGTGCAAATCACGGCCGGAAAGACCGCGACGCTCGAGCCCTGGGATC
The DNA here is from genome assembly GCA_049793535.1 of Steroidobacteraceae bacterium. Taxonomy (GTDB): domain Bacteria; phylum Pseudomonadota; class Gammaproteobacteria; order Steroidobacterales; family Steroidobacteraceae; genus Bog-1198. Next base: position 1,925 of record JBARBX010000328.1, read on the forward strand.
TTGCCGTGATGTCGCAATGCGCCGGGCGGATCAGCCGCCTCGAGTCGGCGAAAACATCCGTGTCGACCTCGGTGTTCCTGGCGACCTTAAAATTTGTGGGTGGAGAGTAACAGGCTGGTTTCGGTGTTGGAGATGCCGTCGATGAGGCGAATTCGGCTCAACACCCGGTCGACCGCCTCGAGACTGTCGGTGCGCAACTCCGCCACGATGTCCCAGCGGCCGTTCGTCGTGTGCAGGGCGCACACCGCGGGGTCGCCGCGCAGTGCCTTGAGTACCTCGTCCGTGCGGTTGCCTTCGACGGCGACGGTCATCAGGGCGCGAATCCGCTGATCCTCGTCCTGCGGCTTGAGTTTGACGGTGTAGCCCACGATGGTGCCGTCCTTCTGCATTTTGGCCAGGCGGTTCTGCACCGTGCCGCGGGCGACGCGCAAAGACTTGGCCAGGGAGGCCACGGAGGTGCGCGCGTCATCGCGCAGCAGCGACAGGAGCTGGCGGTCGATCGAATCCATGGTCTGCTCCCAGGGGGAATCGGACAGAACGTCAATATATCCTGACTATATGATCAATTCCACTCGCTTTTTGATCAGCTTTCTGTCTTTTATTTGGCGGCGCACCCCCTGACACTGAGGTTTGGCTGAATCGGGGGCGAACATGGTGGATTACATCGGGACGGCGCGTCTTCAGGAATTGGTGTCGCGAATCGGCACCGGGG
>JBARBX010000329.1:0-5360 GCA_049793535.1 Steroidobacteraceae bacterium
TTTTCCTCGGATCATTCGCCGTGGAATTACGCCGACAAAATCGCCGCCGGCCCGGGCACGCCCTTCCACAAGGTGCCGAACGGCATCCCGGGAATCGAGACGCGGCTGCCGCTGTTCTTCTCCGCTACCCAATCCACGGGGCGGCTGACCCTGAACCAGTTCGTGGATATCACCACGACCACGCCCGCGAAACTCTATGGCTTGTACCCGAGGAAGGGCCTCATCGCGGTGGGATCGGATGCGGATTTCGCGATCTGGGATCCGGAGAAAACGCTGACGATTGCCAACGAGATGCTGCACCACGCGGTAGACCATACTCCGTACGAGGGCATGCGCGTCAAGGGCTGGCCCGTCACGACCATTTCACGCGGCGAGGTCGTGTGCGAGGAAGGCCGCGTGACATCGAATCCCGGCCGCGGCCAGTTTTTACGCCGCGCGCGGCCCTTCGTGCGCAGGGGCGATGCGCTCGCCTTCGACGCAAGTGTTTCGTGCGATCGATACTGAGACTGGCCTGCCTGCTGCTTCTCATCAACGCTGCTGCGATTGCGCGCGCTGAGGATGGCTACGATCTGTGGCTGCGCTACCGGCCGGTCGAAACGCCGTGGGCGGAACGCTACCGGGCGACTGCGGCCGAGCTGGTGCCGCCGCGCGCTCCCATTGACGCAGCACGGAGTGAGCTCACCCGCGGGATCCAGGGACTGCTGGGGTCCAACCCGGCGGTCGCAGCGCATGTCACGCAAGACGGTGCCATTGTGTTGGGCACTCCCGCCACCTCGCAAACGATCGCCGACCTGCATCTCGATCTGGATGGCCTGGGCGCGGAGGGCTATACCGTTCAGAGCATGACGATCGATGGGCATCATGCGACCGTCATCGCCGCGAACTCGGGTGCGGGTGAGCTTTACGGGGTATTCCATTTCCTGCGCTTGTTGCAGACGCGGCAGCCGCTAGACCACCTCTCGGTACGCGAGTCGCCGCATATTCAGCTTCGCCTTTTGAATCACTGGGACAATGTTGACGGAACGGTCGAGCGCGGCTATGCCGGCGCATCCATCTGGAAATGGCATAAATTGCCCGACTACCTGGCGCCGCGCTACCTGGACTACGCGCGCGCCTGCGCGTCGATCGGGATCAACGGCAGCGTCGTTACCAACGTCAACGCCAATGCGATCAGTCTGACCGGCGCGTACCTGGAGAAGGCCGCGGCGCTTGCGGGGGTGTTTCGTCCCTATGGGATCAAACTTTATTTGACGGCGCGTTTCACCGCGCCGATCGAAATTGGCGGACTGAAGACGGCCGATCCGCTGGATCCGGCGGTACGCCGCTGGTGGTGGCGAAAGGTGGACGAGATTTATCGCTACATCCCCGACTTCGGCGGCTTCCTCGTCAAGGCCAACTCCGAAGGCCAGCCCGGCCCCCAGGACTACGGTCGTTCGCATGCCGACGGCGCCAACATGTTCGCGGCGGCACTCGCACCCCACGGGGGAGTCGTCATTTGGCGGGCGTTTGTATACGCGGCCCGCCCAAACGAAGATCGAGCCAAGCAGGCCTACGACGAGTTTGTACCGCTCGACGGCAAATTCGACAAGAATGTCCTGTTGCAAGTGAAGAACGGAGCCATCGATTTCCAGCCCCGGGAACCCGGGCATCCCCTCTTCGGCGCCATGCCCAAGACTCCGCTGATGCCGGAGGTGCAGATCACCAAAGAGTACCTCGGCTTCTCGACACACCTCGTGTATCTCGGTCCGCTATACGAGGAGACGCTGCGCTTCGACACCTTGGCAAAAGGTGCGGGGTCGACGGTCGCCAAGGTGATCGACGGTTCGCTGCAGGGATATACCTTGACCGGCATGGCGGGCGTGTCGAACATCGGCGCCGACCGCAACTGGACAGGATCGCAATTCGATCAAGCCAACTGGTACGCGTTCGGGCGCCTGGCGTGGGATCCTGCGCTGTCCTCGCGCGACATCGCCGAAGAGTGGGTTCGTATGACATTCTCGAACGATGTCCGATTCGTGGCACCGACGGTGGCGATGATGATGGGCTCGCGTGAGGCCGCCGTGGATTACATGACACCGCTCGGTCTTGCGCATCTCATGGCGAGCGGGCATCACTACGGGCCGGGCCCATGGCAAAGCGGCGGTTCGCGTGCCGATTGGACGCCGCCTTACTATCACCGGGCCGATGCGCAAGGCATCGGCTTCGATCGCAGCGCCACCGGCAGCAACGCCGTTTCTCAGTATGCGCCGGCACTCGCGGCCACATTCAACGACCCCTCCCTCACGCCGGAGAAGTACCTGCTGTGGTTTCACCACCTCCCCTGGGATTACTCCATGGCCTCCGGCCATACGCTTTGGGAGGAACTGGTGATTCACTACACTCGCGGCGTCGACTACGTTCGGCAGATGCGCCGCACCTGGGCGAGCCTCGCTCCGTTCGTGGACTCGGAGCGATTTGCCGAGACCTCGACCTATCTCGGCATTCAGGAAAAGGAGGCGCAATGGTGGCGCGATGCGACTCTGGCCTATTTCCAAAGCCTATCGAAACGTCCTTTTCCCCCGGGCTTCGCCCCTCCCGCACGCACATTGGAGGAGTATGAGGCGATCTCCGTGCCGTATGCGCCCGGCAACCCCGGTTGGACGGCGGCTCCGTTTCGGCATTGATTCGACAGCCGCAATGGGATGGGTGACCGAAGATGTACTACTTGGCTGCGGGCGCCTTGAAACTGAATTTCTGGCCGCCGATGGTGGCCTGGTACATGAGGCCGCCCTTGGCAATGGTGAACACCGCCATTCCCTTGTAGTACGCACCGGCGGTCGTCGCCCTGTCGCCTGCGCTGGCGCTGCCGGTGGCGCCGCTCGTCCCGGCCGTGCCGGATGCAGCCGCCGTGATCACCACCGCGTTCGCGTCCGCGCTGAACTCGAAGCTACCTGAGGTGAATTCATCGAACGCACGTTTGTCTTCAAAGAAAATGATCTCGCTGTAGGCCTCGCCGCCGGCTTGAAATCCCACGCTCACCTGAGTCATCGAGGCATCACCCACGTACTTGCCGCTCGCGTACACATGGCCGCTGCCATGCGCGGCTCCGACCACAAACCCGCCCTTGCCGACGGTCGGAAAGACCGCGTATCCGTAGCTTTTGGAGAAGAAAGAGGCGCTTTGACCGGCGCTCTTGAATGAGTCCATCGTGGCGCCGTACTCATCGGCGCACACGGGGCCCGAAGCGATCGCCAGAACGGCGCAGGCGAGCAATCCGCGGATTAAGGTGTTCATATCAGTCTCTCCTCATGTCTAGTCTGCTTTCGGCACATCCGCCCGACGCGGCCGCCGGCCGCGCGTTTCGCTTTGGCTCGTGGATTCCTTCGGTTCGGGCAAATCGACGACCTTGCGCAGATTGGGGTATGGAGCGGTTTTGTGGGGTATCGCCATGGCCTCGACAAAATGATGCTGGAAACGGGGCTCGATCGCGGTCTCTACTTTCTCGATGCGCCGCACCAGGGTTTCGATGACGCCGCGTGCGGTGGCATCCAGCAGAGCGATGCGCGCGCCGGTGCCGGCGGCATTGCCGGCCGAGCGCACCTGATTGAGATCGCAGTCCGGAACCATGCCGAGGATGGTCGCATACTTGACGTCGATGTGGCTGCCGAAGGCGCCGGCGAGGCGGATGCGATCGACGTGATCGACCCCCAACCGCTCCATCAGCAGCGCGACCCCGGCGTACAGTGCCGCCTTCGCGAGCTGTATGGCGCGCACGTCGTTTTGCGTGATCTTCATCTCAACCGCGCCCTGATGCAGCAGGTATGCGAAGGTCCGGCCGTTCGGCACGATGCGCGGCGAGCGCGTGCCCAAGCGCCCGTCGAGGACACCGTCCTGGTTGATGATTCCCGCCAGATACATCTCCGCGATCACCTCGATGATGCCGGATCCGCAGACTCCTGTGATGCCGGTCCCCGCGGTGGCCGCCGCGAAGGCGGGGTCGTCGGACCAAAGGTCGGAGCCGATGACCTTGAAGCGCGGCTCCAGAGTCTCGCGGTCGATGCGCACGCGCTCGATCGCACCGGGAGCGGCGCGCTGGCCGCAGCTGATTTGTGCACCCTCGAACGCGGGACCTGTGGGACTCGAGCAGGCGAGCAGGCGCTGACTGTTTCCCAGCACGATCTCGGCGTTGGTGCCGACGTCAACCAACAACGTCATCTCGCTCGCGAGATCCGGACGCTCGGAGAGGACCATGCCCGCGGCATCGGCGCCGACGTGTCCGGCGATGCACGGCAGCACGTATATTCGCGCATTGCGGTTCAGTTTGAAGTCGATGACATTGGCTCGCAAGGTGAGCGAGTGATCGACGGCGAGCGCGAACGGCGCACCGCCGAGTTCCACCGGATCGATCCCGAGAACCAGATGATGCATGATGGGATTGCCGACCAGCGTCGCTTCGAGAATGTCCTCATGAGAGATGCCGGCTTGGCGCGCCACGTCCGCGGCGAGCCCGCAGAGTGCCTCGCGCACCGCCGCCGTCATCAGGGCGGCGCCGCCCGGATTCATCATGGAATAAGAGACCCGGCTCATCAAATCCTCGCCGAAGCGGATCTGCGGATTCATGACCCCCGCCGAGGCGGCCACCTCGCCGCTGCTCAAATCGCAGAGATGCGCGGCAATGGTCGTGGAACCGATGTCGACCGCCAGCCCGTAGACGAGTTCGTGTAGTCCAGGCCAGACGGCGATGATTTGCTTGGCGGCGTGCACCGCCACCGTGACCTGCCACGCACCCTTGCGCAAGGCGGATTGCAGGGACTGCAGCACCGACAGATCGCAGGTGAGATCCTTGAGGCTCCATTCGGCTTCCAGCGCCTCGAACAGCCGGCGCAGGTCGCCCGACGGATCGTGCATGTCGGGCTGCGCCACTTGAACATAGTGCAGGCGCACGACGGGATTGAGTTCAATGGCGCGGGCGTCGGCCTCCTTGCGCACCACCTGTCGGTGCACCTGGCTGCTCTGCGGCACGTCGATCACCACATCGGCCTCGACGCGGGCCGAGCAGGAGAGGCGCCGGCCCGGCGCGAGCGGAACCCGCCGCGAGAAGCGCTGTTCCAGTTCACTGAACGGCGACAGGCTGGCGCTCGATGACGTGACGCCGTGCTTCGCGAATTCCCCCTCCGCCACCAACACCTGGCAGCGCCCACAAAGGCCACGGCCGCCGCAGACCGAGTCGATATCTACCCCTAGGCTGCGTGCCGCCTGCAACAGCGGCGTGCCCACGGGAAAATTTCCGCGCTTGCCCGAGGGCGTGAATACGACGAGGGGATCCCGAGCGGCCATGCGCTGGGGCTTAGGCCGGTCGCCGGCGATGGCCGCCTTCGCGC
>JBARBX010000330.1:0-9012 GCA_049793535.1 Steroidobacteraceae bacterium
GCGTAGCAAGCGTCCGACCCGGGGGCGCATCCGCAGCGTGCTGCGGGGGACGGCCCTCGCGGCGGCGATGGGCGCCGCAGTGATCGCGTTCGCGGACACCGGTGGCCCGGCCGGCAGCCCGACGCCGGCAGGCGGGGTGGACAGCTTGGCCAGCGCGGATGGCCGCTATCCCGAATGGCTGGATCCTGCGGTTCCTCCGCGCCTGGATTTCTTCCGTCATGCGAACGGCGGCTGGATCAACGCCAATCCCATACCCAAGGACCGCTCCTACTGGGGGGTCGACACCCTGCTGGAGCAGAAGAACCAAGTCTTCATCCGTGATCTTTTGGTGTCGCTGTCGCGGCAGGACAGCGCCGTCGACGGCAGCGTGCAGCGCAAGCTGGCCGACTTTTACGCGAGCGGAATGGATGAGCAGGCCATCGACGCGGCGGGAGTTACGCCCTTGCAGGCGGAGTTCGAAAGGATCGCGGCCATCGCCAATACCGATGATTTGCAGGCCGAGTTTGCCCGTCTGCAGGTGATCGGGGTGGCTGCGCCGCTGCAACTCGGCCAGATGCAGGATTTCAAGGACAGCACGCAGGTGATCGCCCTGGTGTTGCAGGGCGGCCTCGGCCTGCCGAATCGCGATTACTATTTGAAGAGCGAGCCCATCTTTGCCGCCGCGCGCACCGAATACCTGGGCCATGTGGCGCGCATGCTCGAGCTTACGGGCGAATCGACGGCGGCGGCAGAGCGGCAGTCGCAAGCCGTGATGGCCTTGGAGACGCGGCTCGCCCGTGCGTCGATGTCCGACGTGGAGCAGCGCGATCCCAAAGCCATCTATCATCCGATGACGCTGGAACGCGCCGCGGCACTCACCCCGCACCTCCATTGGCGCGCGCTCATGACGAATGTGGGGCACCCCGAGGTCGGGTCGTTGAACGTGGCGATGCCGGAATTCTTCAAAGCCCTGGACCGGGAGCTGCCGGGTACCGCGCTCGCCGATTGGAAGGCGTATCTGCGCTGGCAGCTCACGGACGCCTATGCGCCGTATCTATCCCGGGCCTTCGTGGATGAGGACTTCCGCATGCGCCGGGTTCTGACCGGCGCGCAGGAGCTGCAGCCTCGCTGGCTGCGCGTGCTGGCCGCGGAGGACGAGGCGCTGGGGTTCGCGATCGGCGAGCTGTACGTCGCGCGGAAATTCTCTGCGGCGGCGAAGCGCACCGCCACCGCCATGGTCGAGCATGTGCGCGACGCCCTGCGCGGCGACCTGCGCACGCTCCAGTGGATGTCTCCGGCGACGCGCGCGGCAGCCCTCGAGAAGCTCGAGCAAATGGAGCTGCGTATCGGGTACCCCGACCGATGGCGCGACTACTCTGCGCTCAAGATCGACCGCGCAGTACCCTATGCGCGCAATGTCTTGCGCGCCCGCGAGTTCGAGCAGCGCCGCCAGTTCGACAAGATCGGCAAGCCGGTCGATCGCAGCGAATGGTCGATGACTCCGCAGACCGTGAATGCCTACTACGATCCGTCGATGAACAGCCTGAACGTTCCGGCCGGCATCCTGCAGCCGCCGTTTTTCGACGAGAGCTGGCCGGATGCGGTCAACTACGGCGCGACGGGCGCGACCACCGTCGGTCACGAAATGACCCATGGATTCGACGATGAGGGGGCGAAGTTCGACGGGCACGGCAATCTTAAGGATTGGTGGGCGCCGTCGGACTCGAGGAAATTTGCGGCGGCGACGCGCTGTATCTCCGAGCAATTCTCGCGCTACACGGTGCCCGGTGGATTGCACGTGCAAGGCGATTTGGTCACGGGGGAAGCCGTTGCGGATCTCGGCGGCCTGATGTTGGCCCTGCGCGCACTGCACGCGCTGCCGCCGGCCGGCGCACAGGACGCCTCGCCGGATCGTCTATTCTTCATCGCCTTCGCGCATTCCTGGGCCGGACAAATGCGTCCGGAGCAGGCTCAGGAATTGGTGACCACGGATCCCCATCCGCCGGCGGAATTTCGCACCAATGGCACACTAGCCAACGTCGCCGAATTTCAGGCGGCGTTCGCGATTCCCGCCGGAAGTCCGATGACCAAGCGCGAGCGCTGCACCATCTGGTGACGGCCGCAAATCTTCCCCCTGCACGCGGTCGTGCGGGGCTCCCCGCTTTCATCCGTCCTCGCGCCGCTCACTTGGCGTCGATGTGCTCGTCTCGGTCCTTCTCGCCGGACCGCATTGCCGACAGCGCTTTGAACGAATCGTCCGCCGGGGAACGGATCCGCGGCGGCCGAACCGCTTGCTGCTGACTCATGATCTGCTTCAGGCTCTGGTCGAGCAAACCGCTCACCGGCCCATGCGAACTGGTGCCGTAGGCGCGGATGACGTTGACCATGAATTCCTGACTCAGGATGGGTTCGGCAAGATTTTCCTGCTCTGCGATCACCTGCAACAGAATGCTGCGGGTGATATCGGCATTGTTTTTCTTGTCGACGACGACGAATTCAATCCTCTCGACCACCAAGCGCCTGACATCCGCCAATGTGATGTATCGGCTTTCGACCGTGTCGTATAGGCGACGATTCGGATATTTCTTTATCACTCGCGGTTCGCTCATAGGGCTCCTCGCTCGTGTTGGCCGACGCGACGCCGGAAGATGCCGGTTCGTGCCAGACCACGCTACCAATCCCAGGGGGAAGGCCGATCAAGGATAGCGCAATGCAGCGCGAAGGCAAATCGGCATTTAATCGTTTATCTTTTAGCAAGTTACGCGCACATTCAAACGTTTTGGGACCCGTCCGATGTGCCAATTTCCGATGGCCCACTCCCAGGCTTCGGCCAAGGTTGCGCGAGCCAGGGCAGGTGGGCACCTAAGCCCCAACATCGAGAAGGCAGACAAAAGCTGCGGCAGTGCGGCCGCCGAATCCACGCTCGCGCTGCGCCTCGACTTGGCGAGTTTGCCGTCGTCGGGTTCGGTGAGTACGGGAACGTGCGCATACGCAGGCCGGGGCAGACCGAGGCGCTCCTGCAAATAAATTTGGCGCGGTGTGTTGTCCAAGAGATCGGCGCCGCGAACGACGTGCGTCACTCCCTGCTCGGCATCGTCCACCACCACCGCCATGAGGTAAGCGAATACTTGATCGCGCCGCTTGATAATGACATCCCCCACGGCGGCGGCCACGTCTTGACGGTAGGTTCCCTGAATGCGGTCGGAAAACACGATCGAGCCTCGATCCACACTCAAGCGCGTGGCGGTCGGAGCGCCGAGAGCCGGCGGGTGAATGCGGCAGGTTCCGGGATAACGGCTCTCGTCCTCGAGCTGTGAGCGGCTGCAGGAACACTCGAAGGTCAGATGGCGGGCCCGCAGACTCTCCAATGCGGCGGCATAAAGTTCCGTGCGGTCGCGCTGGCGAACGGCCTCACCGTCCCATTCCATGCCGAAGGCCTGCAAAGTGCGCAGAATGCGTTCGGCGGAGCCCGCCGCTTCGCGCGGCCGATCGAGATCCTCGATTCGCACCAGCCAGCGCCCGCCGTGCGCCCGGGCATCGAGGAAGCTCGCCGCCGCGGCATACAGAGATCCCAGGTGCAAATCGCCCGAGGGGGTCGGGGCGAATCGGCCGACGTACGGCGGCGGTTTAGCGGTACCGGTCGTCGCGGTCGCCGTATTGCTTCTCGCGGCGCTCGCGCCGCTCCTGCGCCTCGACCGACAGGGTTGCGACCGGCCTGGCTTCCAGCCGCTTGATGCCGATCTCCTCGCCGGTCTCGAGGCAGTAACCGTACGAGCCGTCCTCGATCCGCTTCAGCGCCTCGTCGATTTTACGGATCAGCTTGCGCTCACGGTCCCGCGTGCGCAGCTCCAGGCTGAATTCCTCTTCCTGCGTGGCCCTGTCGTTCGGGTCGGGGAAGTTGGCTGCCTCATCCTTCATGTGCAGCACGGTGCGATCGACCTCGACCATCAGATCGCGTTTCCAGTTCTGCAGAATTCGCGCGAAGTGCTCCAACTGCTCCTTGTTCATGTACTGCTCGCCGCGACGGGCGATGTACGGTTTCACATTGCGGGGGCCCGCCAGCAAGCTGGCGGATGCGGCGGCGTCGCCGTCGACCTCCTCGTCGATTGGCGCGATGCGGGTCAGCACCAGCGGGCGGGTATCGAACTTGATCGGGGCGACCTTTTCGTGGTTCGGCTTGAGCGGCTTAGGTGGTGTAGCTCGCGGCGCCTTTACCGCCACAGGCTTGGCTGCGGCGGGCTTGGCCGCAGCGGGCTTTGCGATCACGGGTTTGGGGGCTGGCTGTTTGGGTTTCACTGTTACCTTCGATGTGGCAGGCGATGGCTTGGGCTTGGAGGGCGGTCGCACCACCTTTTTCGGAGCGGCCGCCTTGTGAGCCGCTTTCTTCGGTGTCGCCTTGCCTGGCCGCTTAGCCGCTTTATTGGGTTTCTTCGAGGGCATTTGAAGTCTCCGCCTCCTAACGAAAGAGCGCGCGATTATACCGACGCATTCAGGCCTGTACAGGCCATAGACAGAACATATTTTGCTACCTTAAGTCCATGATTGAAAAGAAAATCCGCAACGCCCGGCTGCGGTTGGGCGCCCAGCCTTGGCGCTGGCGGCCTCTACGGGGGGGTTATGGGGGTGGCGCAGGTCCAGCCGGGCTGCCGATGTTCCGCCGTCACCGTGGTGTAAATGCCGCCTCGGACGTTGAATTCCGCCACCAGGCGCATGAATCGAGGCGCCGTCGCCGCCACCAGGTGGCCCAATATCTCGTTGGTCACCGCCTCATGGAACGCGCCCCGGCTGCGGAACGACCAGATATAGAGTTTGAGGGACTTCAGTTCGATGCAGCGCTCGTGGGGGACGTAGGACAACTGGAGCGTGGCGAAGTCAGGCTGTCCCGTTTTCGGGCACAGGCAGCTAAACTCCGGAAGCGTCATTCGTATGGTGTAGTCCCGCTCGGGCGCCGGGTTCGCAAATGTTTCCAAGGAAGCGGATGGTTCGGTCATGAAGGAGTAAGGCAACCCTGAGGGTTTACGACAGTGACGATTACTTTACACTACGCGCCGACAAGCTCCCAAGGTTCACCTACATAATGCGCTTAACGAAACTCAAGATCGCCGGCTTCAAATCATTCGTCGATCCGACCACAGTCACTTTTCCGAGCAGTCTGACCGGAGTCGTGGGACCGAACGGTTGCGGGAAGTCCAATATCATCGACGCGGTGCGCTGGGTGATGGGCGAGATATCCGCAAAACATTTGCGCGGCGAGTCCATGGCGGACGTCATATTCAACGGCTCGGCCGCGCGAAAGCCGCTGGGAGCCGCATCGGTCGAGTTGGTGTTCGACAATTCCGACGGCAAGATCGGCGGGGAGTATGCGAGCTACAGCGAGGTGGCCCTGCGGCGCGCGGTGAGCCGCGACGGAACCTCGGACTACTTCATCAACGGTATCAAGGTGCGCCGCAAGGACATCACCCAGTTGTTCCTCGGGACGGGGTTGGGCACACGCAGCTACGCCATCATCGAGCAAGGCATGATCTCGCGCATCATCGAAGCGCGGCCCGATGATCTGCGTGCGTTCCTGGAGGAGGCTGCGGGAATCTCGCGCTACAAGGAGCGGCGCCGCGAGACCGAGAGCCGCATCGGGCACACGCGCGAGAACCTGGACCGGCTGAACGATTTGCGCGAAGAGGTGGAAAAGCAGATTCGCCACCTGCAGCGTCAAGCCGCGACCGCGCGGCGCTATCAAACGCTGAAGGAAGACGAACGCAAGCTGCAGGCCGAATTGCTGGCCCTGCGCATGCAGAGCCTGGACGCCGAAGCGGGAGTGCGCAATGCCGCCACGGCGGCCTGCGAGACCGCGATGCACGGCGTACTGGCGGATCTGCGCGAAGTCGAGGCGCAGATCGAGCGCATGCGCGCCGATCAAGCGGCCAAGAGCGATGCTCTCGGCGCGATCCAGAGCCGCTTCTACGAGGCCGGCGCCGAGGTCACGCGCATCGAGCAAGGCATTCAATTCACGCGCGAGATGCGCCAGCGCCAGGGCTCGGACCTCGAACAAGCCGAAAATCAAGTTGCCGAGTTGGGTCAGGTTCTGCAGCGCGATCGCGGCCAGCTCGGATCGCTGTCCCAGGAACTTGCAACCATGGTGCCCGGCCTCGACGCGGCGCACGGGGAGGAGGCTCGGACCTCGCGCGCCCTGGAGGGCTGCGAGCAGGCGCTGGCGGCATGGCAGCAGACCTGGGAGGCGCACGCTCAGGCGGTGGCGTTGCGGCAGCGTGAGACGGGAGTCGAGCGCGCGCGCATAGAGCAATTGGAGAGCCAGCAGCGCCGGCTGCTGGCGCAGAAGGACCGCCAGCAAAGCGAGCGCTCGTCTCTCGCCCAACTTCAGCCGGCCATGGCGCTCGACGGCTTGGAGGAGCGCGCGAATGCCGCGGGCGATGCCGGACGCCGCGCGGCGGCGGAGCTCCAGGAATTGCTCGCCGAGATCACGGTCACCCGCGATCGCGAACGAGTCGAGGCGCAGACCCTCAACGCTGCGTCGAAGCGCTGGCAAGAAGCGCTCGGCTTGCAGGTGTCGACCGAGGCGCTGCAGACGGCGGCGTTGGGCAAAGTCTCCGGCAAGGTCACGGAGTGGCTGAAGTCGAAGTCGCTCGACCGGCAGCCGCGGGTCGCACAGCAGTTGCGTGTGGATCGCGGCTGGGAGCGCGCCGTCGAAACGGTGCTGGGATCCTACCTGGAGGCCGTGTGCGTCGAGGGCTTGGACGGCGTTGCGGATCTTCTGGCTGGCTTCGACGGCGGCCATTTGGCCGTGGTGAGCATGGGCGGTGCGCCCGCTGTTCCCCGCAATGCGACCTCGCTGCTCGCCAAGGTGCAGGGCGCCGCGGTGCCGGCCTCGGTGCTGGCGCCGGTGTACACCGCCGAGAATTTGAACGAGGCGCTCAAGATTCAGCGCGGCTTGGGCTCGGGCGAATCGGTGGTGACTCGCGATGGAATTTGGTTGGGGCCGGACTGGCTGCGGGTGTCGCGCGACGCCGACCCGCGCTCCGGCGTGATCGAGCGCGAGGAGACTCTGCGCGAAATCCGCGCCCGGGCGAGCGGGCTCGCGGACGAGGTCAAGGACTTGGAGCGCCGGTTGGAACGCACACGCGAGCGCCTGCGCGATCTCGAAGATCGGCGCGAGCACAGCCAGGCCGACGTCAATCGCCTGCATCGCGAACACGTCGACCGGCGTGCCGAGCTGGATTCGGCAGTTGCGCGCAAGGCCGATGCGGCGCGGCGCATGAGTCAGCTCGACACGGAACTCGGCGATGTCGTTCTCGAGATCGAACGCACGGACGCGGAATTGCGCGCCTCGCGCGGTCTCATGGAAGTCGCCGTCGACAAGCTGGCCGCCCTCGAGCCGGAGCGGGTGGCGCTCGAGCAGGAGCGTGATCACAGGCGCGACGAGTTGGGCGAGGCTCGCACGTCGGCCGCGGCTGCGCAGCAACAGGCACGGGAGCTGGCTGTGCAGGTGGAATCGCGGCGCTCCTCGCACGCCTCCCTGACCACGACCCTGGCGCGCATCGAGGCCCAACTGGGCGGACTTCGAACGCGGCGCGACGAGTTGGCGAAGCAACTGGCGGAGGGCGAAGCGCCGCTCGCCGCCGAACATGTCCGCCTCGAACATTCATTGCGCGTGCGCACGCAGATCGAGGGCGAGCTGCAGGCCGCCAAGATCGCGAGCGACGAGCTCGACTCCGAATTGCGGGAACGCGACTCCGGCCGAATCTCCGTTGAGCAGCGCCTCGAGGCGGCACGCACCAGCCTGGACGAGGCTCGGATGGCGGCATCGCAGGTGCGCGTTCGCCGCGAGAGCGTTGCCGAGCAGCTCGCGGCGACGCAATTCGAACTCGCTGCCCTCATCGACGGACTCGCGCCGGAAGCGACGGTCGCGGGCTGGGAGTCGCAACTGGAGGAGACCAAGGGCAAGATCGAGCGCTTGGGCCAGGTGAACCTCGCGGCCATCGGCGAATTCAAGGAACAATCCGAGCGCAAGGAATACCTGGACCGACAATGCAAGGATTTGACCGATGCGCTGGAGACTCTCGAGTCGGCCATGCGCAAAATCGACCGCGAGACCCGCACACGCTTCGAGGATACCTTCGAGAAGGTCAACGCCGGCTTGAAGGAAAAGTTCCCGAGGCTGTTCGGCGGCGGCCATGCCTACCTCGAGCTCACCGGCGAGGAGGGTGCGGCGGCCGGCGTGTCCGTGATGGCGCGTCCGCCGGGAAAGCGCAACAGCACCATCAGCCAGCTTTCGGGCGGCGAGAAGGCCTTGACCGCCGTGGCACTGGTGTTCGCGATATTCGATTTGAACCCGGCGCCGTTTTGTCTGCTGGACGAGGTGGACGCGCCGCTCGACGAGAACAACGTGGGCCGCTTCTGCGACATCGTGCGCGACATGTCGCGCAACGTGCAGTTTATCTTCATCACTCACAACAAGAGCACCATGGAGCTGGCTTCGCAATTGGTCGGGGTCACCATGAACGAGCCCGGCGTATCGCGCTTGGTGGCCGTCGATGTCGACGAGGCCGTACGCATGGCGGCGATGTAGGGCTGCGCCTTGGCAGCCGAGCTTCGATGGATATTGCTGGGACTGAGCTTGCCGCTGCTGGCCTTCATATGGTGGTGGACTGCGCGGCGGGCCGGCCAAACACCGGGTAACGCGGAGCTGAGAGAGTCGCCTCCCGCTCACGATCCGAGGCGCGCCGAGGCGGCCGATGAGGCCGATGAGGCTGAGGAGGCCGAGGAGATTGCCAGGCCCGCGGCCGAGCCGCGCGACTGGGGGGTGCCGCCCTTCGAGCCTCTGGACATCCGCACCGCCGAATTCGACCGGGTGCCGGTGCTGGATGGTCCCATGATGGTCCACCCCGAACCTGCGGCCGCGCGCGCGACGGCGATGGCACATCCTCCGATGGTCGCACGCGCGCCGCCGATTGCGCACCCGCCGGCGGTGGCGCATCCACCGGTGTTGGCGCATCCACCGGTGTTGGCGCACTCACCGGC
>JBARBX010000331.1:0-5195 GCA_049793535.1 Steroidobacteraceae bacterium
CCAAATGACTGGGAGATCGCGCAATTACTGTAGGACGCATGTAGAAAAGCAGGTGCAATCATGGCGAGCGACGGTGTTGCGGCAAACATACCGGTAACGAGCCTAGTGCAGGGAAGTCAGGCGCCGACAGCGGCAAGAGTTCAAGATGTCAGCGGCAAAGTTTTGCCGCCGAGCGGCAATGCCTTGGCGGCACTGCCGGCGGACGCGAGTGCGCCCTCCGCCAAAGCCAACGAAAATACCGTATCCACGACCAGCAAAGCCCCATCGGTCAGTACGACCGATGCGCAGACGCTGGTTGCCCAGTTGAACAAGGCCCTCAATGACTCAGGAAGGCCGGATCAATATCGGGTCGATCCTTCGTCCGACGACAAAATGATCCAACAGATCAATCCGGCCAATGGCGCGGTGGTCGGCGAGTTCCTGGCCACGGAATTTCCAGCCCTGGCGCGCAGTGTCGGAGTCTCCGGAGTGCTCTTCGACAGCCACGCCTGAGCCGTTGTCGCGCCTGGGCCGTTGCCACGCCTGGGCCGTTTCGGGGGTTGGTACGCCTCTTGCTTAAGTCTTGGATTGGTGTGCCGATAGATTGATTAACCTTGAGACGGGGTAGGATTTTATGAGTTCAACGATAGGCAGTTCATCCACCTCCGGAGCCGCCTCCGCGAGCGCCCTGATAACTTCGACCGGCATCGGCTCCGGACTCAATATCAGCGCCATCGTGTCCTCGCTGACTTCGGCCTACGGAGCGGCGCAGACCAACCAGTTGAACGCCCAGCAGAATTCGCTGAATTCGCAGGTGTCGGCGTACGGGACCTTCACCAGCGCACTCGATACGCTGCAAGCCACGCTGTCGACCCTGGAGACTCCCGGGACCCTGGCCGGATACGATGCCACGGTCGGCGACACCACCATCGCGTCCGCCACCGCGTCCTCCGACGCCTCGGCCGGCCAGTACTCGCTCCAGGTCAATAACTTGGCCACCTCGGCCACCCTGACATCGGCACCGGTGGCGAGTTCGAGCACCGCGGTGGGCACCGGGACCTTGACCGTC
The DNA here is from genome assembly GCA_049793535.1 of Steroidobacteraceae bacterium. Taxonomy (GTDB): domain Bacteria; phylum Pseudomonadota; class Gammaproteobacteria; order Steroidobacterales; family Steroidobacteraceae; genus Bog-1198. Next base: position 1,049 of record JBARBX010000331.1, read on the forward strand.
ACCATCAACGGCGCGTCCGCCTCGATTGCCATCGGCACGAACAACAATACGCTCGCCGGTATTGCCTCTGCCATCAACTCGGCGCCGAACAATCCCGGCGTTACCGCCAGCATTTTGACGGCCTCGGACGGCGCCAGGCTGGTGCTGTCCAGCACCGCGACCGGCGCCGCCAATGCGATTACGGTCACCACCTCGAACGGCGACACCGACTTGTCGTCGCTGGTCTATGACCCGGCCAATAACGTCACCAAACTCACGCAGACCCAAGCCGCCACGGATGCGAGCTTCACGATCAACGGCTTTGCGGCCACCAGCCCGAGCAACGTCGTGTCGGGCGCCATCAGCGGCGTGACCTTGAATCTGACGAAGGCCTCGGCCGCCAATACCCCCACGACCCTGGCCATCAGTCCCGATACCTCGGCGGCGCAAACCTCGATCGGCACCTTCGTCACGGCGCTGAACGGCGTGTTGAGCAGCATTCAAAGCCTGACGGGCTACAACGCGGCCACCCAGACGGCGGGCGCCTTGCAGGGCAATGCGACGCTGCAATCCTTTCAGAATCAATTGGAAAATATCCTCGATACGGTCAATTCCGGCAGCACCAATGGGATCGAGTCCCTCGCCGACCTCGGTATCACCGCGGACGCCGACGGCAACTACGACAGCAACTCAACGACCTTGTCCAATGCGCTCAGTTCGAGCTTGAGCGGAGTCTCCGCTCTGCTCGGCGGCACCAACGGCATCGCGACCCAGATCAACTCGCTGATCACCCAGTACACCCAGCCCGGCGGGCTGCTGCCCACGATCAATCAGGGCCTGCAGTCGAGCCTGAGCAACGTTTCGATACAGCAGCAGGAACTGACCCAGGAGCTTGCGAACTATTCGGCGACCCTGACCGCGCAGTACAACGCGATGGACGCGGCGGTGGCATCGCTCAAGGAGACGCAGACCTATCTCAACGCGGAATTCAATCCGACCACCAGTTCGAGCCAGAGCAGTTCGAACAGCAGCCTGAGCGCCGGCAACACGAATACATGAGGCCGCGATCATGATGTATTCGCAAAACGGCGCAGCCCGATACCGTACGGTCCGCAACCACGGGCTGGTCGTGGACGCGAGTCCGACCCGCCTGGTGCAAATCATGTTCGAACATGCGTTGTCGCAGCTCGCGGTGGCCGCCGGTTGCATGGAGCGCATCAAGGACAATCGCCCCGTGAACGAGGTGATCGCCAAGGGAGCCGCGGTCGGCAAGGCGGTGCGGCTGATCTCGCAGCTCGACGGCAGTCTCGACATGGAACGCGGCGGCCAGATAGCGGCCAACTTGCGCGCCCTGTATCAGTACATGCTCAATAGGCTGACCCAGGCGAATGTCACCAACGATGCGCGAATCGTCGCCGAAGTGGCGGCGCTGCTCGGCAAGATCAAGAGCGGCTGGGACCAAATCGTGAAGGACGGACGATGAACAACGGCGCGGCAAGCGCGGCGCTGCAACGCGCGGTCGAGATTTCCCGCGAGCTTGCGGCGGTGGCCGAGGGCGGCGACGTGCGATTGGCCGTCAGTCTCGACGCGGAGCGTCTGCTGCTGCTAAAGTCGTTCCGGCTCGGGCGCAAGCAGCCGAACGCGGGCGAGCTGGCGTTGTTGCGGGAAATCTCCCAATTGAACGACCGGTCGATTGGTTCGATGGAACATCGCCTGCGCAGCAAGGGCCGCGCAATGGACATGGCGGCCGTCGGGCGTCGGGCGGTTGCCGCCTATTCGAATACTCGGCAGCGTTAGGCGATTTCAAGGCGGGAGCCATGCCTGAGTCATTTCTCGGCGACGGTCTGGTATTCGAGGAAGCCCTGCCCGTCGTGTGGACGGAAGGGGCGCTCGCCGAGGGCTTGGTGCTGGCGCGATTGAATTCCGACAATCACCAGCTGCTCGGTGCCGAGGCCTCTCTGGACGAGGTCCGGGTGCACGAGGCGCTCAAAGACGAGTCCCCGGCCCTGGTGCACGAGCTGCAGCGCCTCGAGTACAAGGTGAATATCCTGCTACGGCTGACGGCGGAACTCGCACTCCGCAATGCGGGGCTACCGGCCCCGCAGCGCGTCAAATTGACTTCACGCGCGCTGGAGTGGTTCGGCGATGAGACGCCGGCGCTCGGCAGCAGCGGTTTATTGGCGGTCTACATCAACTCGGCGTTGCCGCAGCCGGTGAGAATTCCGTGCGTGGTGGCCGGTGAGCGGCGGCAGGAAAATTTGCGGGTCGCTCAGATGCGTTTTATTGGTCTCTCCGATGCCGTGATCGAGCAGCTCGAGAAACTCATTTTTCGTCATCACCGGCGGCTAGTTGCGGGCGCTCGGCTCGCGGCAAATTGAACGCTCGAATAGCAAATCACCGCACCCGTTTTGGGACATCCCCCTACACAGCTTACGGGGATTTGCCAAGTTCTTTTCTCACAACCTCATCAGTTAGTATGGAGCTCCTCACGACATTGATTGAGATATGTCAAAGGGTTAGACGCAAACGTTAAGGCGGAACGCGAGAAGTGCGAACTCCGTCACACTTTCTGAACGGGAAGGAGCCCCGAACAGTGGTCGACGCCAGAGTTATTGTGATTGAACCCTCAGATTTGGAGGCTCGCAGCCTGCAAGCCCTGCTGCGTTTTTTGGACCTGGAGCCGGTCCACGTGCGTGGGTTGGCGGAGCTGCGCGAATTGTCGCTCGGCGGGTCGCATGATTTCCTCGCGGCCATCGTCGCCAAGGACACCATCGCGGCAGCGGGCGCCGATCTCGTGGCGCAGCTCCGATCCATGCCGCAGCCCCTGCCCGTCATTTGCCTGAGCAACGACGGACTGCCGAAGATTGCCGAAGGCAGCAGCGATCTGGCGTGGTTCCAGCTAGAGCTGCCCGTCAAGCAGCGCCGCCTGTCGGCGGTGTTGACTCAAGCGCAGAACGTGCGCAACGGCCACCCGACCCAGCCGGGCACCCACCGTTTTCGTCCCAGCGGCACCTCGCTCCCCATGCGCGCCGTGCATCGGCTCATCGAGCAAGTCGCTCCCTACGACACCAATGTGTTGATCCTGGGCGAGTCCGGTACCGGCAAGGAAATGGTGGCGCGCCACGTTCACGAGCTGTCGGGCCGGGCGGGACACCCCTTCGTCCCGGTGAATTGCGGGGCAATTCCCGCGGATCTTCTGGAAAGCGAATTGTTCGGCCACGAAAAGGGCGCCTTCACGGGCGCACTGTCCACCCGGATGGGGCGCTTCGAGTTTGCCGAGGGTGGAACGCTGTTCCTGGATGAAATCGGCGACATGTCGCTGCAGATGCAGGTGAAGCTGCTGCGGGTGCTGCAGGAGCGAACCTTCGAGCGGGTCGGCAGCAATCGCACCATTCACTGCAACGTGCGCATCATTGCGGCGACTCACCGCGACCTGGACGCCGCCATCGTGGCCGGGCGTTTTCGCGAGGACCTGTACTACCGGTTGAACGTATTTCCCGTGCAAATGCCCCCGTTGCGCGAGCGGCTCGAAGATCTGCCGGTGCTGATCGAACATCTGGTGCAGCGGCAGGGGCAGCTCGCCGGCCGCCACCTGCGCCTGGACAAGGACGCGATGAACTGTCTCGCGCGCAACCCCTGGCCGGGTAATGTGCGCGAACTCGCGAATCTGCTCGAGCGGCTGGCCATCCTGTTTCCCGACCATACGGTGACGGCCGCCGATCTGCCCGAACGCTATCGCAACATGGGAGCGCTGCACTGGTTTGCGAGCGGCGGCGTACGACTCGCACCGGTCGCGCAAGCAGTGGCGCCGCCGGCCCTGGTCGATGCGCTGCTCGAGGGGGTCCATACGGACTCAGGCCCGCTGGACGCGGACCCTGAGGACGCCACGCTGTGCGATGCGCACGACGAGGATGCGGGCGCCGCGGATCTCGTCGGGCTTCAGTTGCCGCGCGGCGGCATCGATTTGAAGGATCACCTGTCGGCGATCGAAGTGGGCCTCATTCGCAAGGCGCTCAAAGAAGCCGACGGTACGGTGGCCGAGGCGGCGCGGCTGCTGCGCATGCGTCGCACCACTCTCGTCGAGAAGCTGCGCAAATACCGTCTAAGCGCCTGACAATTTATTGACGCTGATCCGATCGGGCGTTTCCGCTTCGGCGTAACTGGTTGA
>JBARBX010000332.1:0-1891 GCA_049793535.1 Steroidobacteraceae bacterium
ATCTACGGCTCCGATGCGGTCGCCGGCGTAATCAACTTCCGTACTGTAGAAGAGTTGCAAGGCGTCCAATACGATTTACAAACCGTGCAGCCTCAGGAAAAAGGGGGAACAACGGATTTGGGATCGTTGGCGGCGGGCTTTGGATCGTTGCGTGAGGACGGCTGGGATCTCGTCGCGGCAGTATCCTCGCGAGAACGCACCGCGATCCTTTCTGCCGATCGCAGCTTTTCGGACACGTCGATCTTGGCAAGCCACGGCTTGAACAACTTGTTCCCTCATCCCTTCCCGGCAAACGTCTTTCAGACGGGTACGGTGTCGGGCGCCAATCCTTATCCAAATTGCTTTCCGCCGGACACGATCCCCTATCAAGGAGGGTGCGGTCTGAATGCCGATGCAGCGGGGCTAATCAATCTGCAGAATCCAGAGAAAGAGAAATCGGCCTACGCGCGGGCTGCGACGATGATCGGCGATCAGAAGCTCTCAGTCGAGTACCTTTGGGCGCAATCGAGCGTTGTATCTGCCCTAACCGGGACCACGTTGTTCGGCTACACGATGCCGAACACCAGCCCATATTTCCCCGGCAACGGTATCGTGCCTGCCATTCCGGGCCTGGATCCGACGCAGCCGATCATTATCGACAGTGCCTTCACTCCGGGCGGGCGGCGTACGACTGAAAATCTGACCGACACTGATCGCATTCTGGCTGAGCTCACCGGTAAATCAGTCGGCGTCGATTATGACCTTTGGGCGCTACGCTCGACCTCCGATGCTCGTCTGAATACTCAGAACGGCGCGCTGCTTATTTCTGGGATCAACGATGGACTCGCAGGAACGAACGGTGCGCCGTACATCAACCCGTTTGGCGCACAATCCCCTGCAGCGGCGGCATATCTGAAAAGTATTACGGTTGACGGTACGATGGCGCAGGGGTACGGAACGTTGGAGATGGCGGGACTCTCGCTGAACAAGAACTTAATTCAGCTGGCTGGGGGACCGCTTTCGACGGCACTGGCATTCGAGTGGGGTCGTGATACGTTCGACTACGCGAGTAATCCGCTCAGTAATTTGCTTGAAGGCGCCGTCGTTGGAACGGGTGTGCCGGCTGCTGGCGCGCGCGACCGTCGCTCGGTAACAGGCGAAGTGCTCGTGCCCATCACAAGCGGCTTTAGCGCAGACGCGTCTGTTCGCGACGACGATTACAGCGACTTCGGTAGCACCGTCAATCCGAAACTGCTGCTGAGCTATGACGTAGCGAGCGCCGTGAATCTACACGCATCATACAACACCGGATTTCGCGCTCCGACGCTACCCCAGCTATACGCGCCGCAGACTCTGGGACTTGTCTCGGGCTTGAACAACGACCCACTCCTGTGCCCGGGAGGCGTAGTCAACAAGGCGGCAGGTGGAATCGTCAATCGCGACTGCATGGCCGCTTTCAACACCTTAGGCGGTGGCAATCCGGAGCTGGAACCGGAAAAGTCGAAGGCCTATGCGGCGGGAATCGGACTGAAATTGCCGCAGAGCGCGCTTCCAATGGGAGTGGCCTCCTTCACCGTCGATTACTGGAACTACCAGCTGGATAACGCCATCGGAAACTTGTCGAGCGCGGCAATCTTCGGCACTTCTCAGCAGTTTGCCAATGAGATCGTGCGCTGTAGCCAGGCTTCCCCGCAACTAAGAGCGCAGTCCGATACTTGCAATTACGGTGGTGGCGGCGACCCCATCGCTTACATCAATCAACCCAATCAGAATGTCGGAACGACAAAGACATCAGGGATTGATGGCGGAGTGAACTGGACAGTACCTGCTCAATACGGGACCTTTTCATTTTCTTATCGCGGCACCTACGTACTAAAGTACGACTACCAGGAGCAGCCGGGCGGCCCTGTCT
>JBARBX010000333.1:0-2374 GCA_049793535.1 Steroidobacteraceae bacterium
GCCGAGGGTGAGCGTCTGCTCGAGGACCGCGAAGTGGTGGGCAAGGTGCTGCTCAAACCGTGACGGCATCCATCCAAAACCATTCGGGCCTGCGTAACCTCGGCGATATTCTGCAGCTTCCGGCCGAGGGCGAGCGCAGCGCCATCGTCGATCTACGCGATGAGTCGCGGCCAAGGCAACTCTCCTCCTTTGAGCTCGATGCCTTGTGCGACGGGGTCGGCCGCGGCCTTCTGCGCCGCGGTATCCGGTCCGGCGCTCGCGTGGGAATTCTCGCGGAGAACCGGGTCGAGTTCGTCGCCTGTTATTTCGGCATCATGCGCATGGGGGCGGTCGCCGTGCCGGTCAACCACAAGCTGCCTCGCGCGACCATCGCGCACATCTTCCGCGACAGCGGCATCGAGCTTGCGTTCAGCGACGCGATACGCCGACCGCTCGTGCCGGATGCCGTACCGACCGTCAACTTCGACGGCGGCGGCGCGGATGGCTTCGACGCCTTCCTCGATCCAGGCCCGCTGCAGACCTTTATGCCCGACGAAGACGCGCTCGCCGAGATTCTGTACACATCCGGCTCCACCGGCGTGCCCAAAGGCGTGCCGCTGACGCACAGCGGGCAGCTCTGGGCGACCGTCCGCTATATCGAACCGGTCGCGCCCGTCTTAGCCGTAGCCTCGACCATCGTCGTCGCGCCGCTGTACCACATGAACGGACTGTTCAATATTTCGGTCGCTCTGGCGAATCGCATGCAGGTGATACTACTGCCGCGCTTCGACGCGCGCCGCTTCCTCGAAGCGGTGGCTCGATACCGATGCAGCTTCCTGTCCGGAATCCCCACCATGTATGCGTTGATGGTGCGCGAGCGCGACCTGGTCGAGCGGCTCGATCTGGGGAGCGTTCGCGATGTGTCGATCGGCTCGGCGCCGCTGACCGACGCCCTGCTGGCGCAGGTCCATGAGATGTTCCCGAACGCGCAGATCGAGAACGGCTACGGCACGACCGAGGCAGGGCCCGCCGTGTTCGGGCCTCACCCGGATGGAAGGCCGCGGCCGCCGCTGTCGCTCGGCTACCCGCTGGCCGACATCGGATGCAAGCTGGTCGACGGCGCATCCGATGATGAGGGCATTCTTGCGCTGCGCACGGCGGCGTTGACCCGTGGATATTTGAACCAATCGCAGGCAACCGCGTCCCGTATGCGGGACGGCTGGTACCTGACCGGCGATGTGATGCGCCGGGATGCGGACGGATTTTACTATTTCGTCGGCAGGGCCGACGACATGTTCAATTGCGGCGGCGAGAACGTCTATCCTGGAGAAATCGAGAAAATGTTGGAGCGGCACGCGGCCGTCGCGCAAGCCATCGTCGTGCCGGCACCTGACGACATCAAGGGGCAGATCCCGATCGCCTTCATCGTGCCGCGCCGCGGCGCCTCACCGACGGCGGCGCAGATCAAGGACTACGCCCTCGAACACGGGCCGGCCTATGCGCATCCCCGCTTCATAGAATTTCTGGACAGGCTGCCGGTGTCGGGCACCGAAAAGATCGATCGAACCTCGCTCACCGCGGAGGCTGAGCGCATCGTGCGCGCCGCCGGGCGCAGCCACTAGCCAAGGACGTGCCATGAATTCCTATCTTGATCACGTCATTTGGGCCTGCGCCGACCTCGAGCGTGGCGCGCGACAATTCGAGGCACTCACCGGAATTCAGCCGCGCTTCGGCGGCGTTCATGCCAGCGGATTGACGCACAATGCGCTCGTGGGCGTTGGGCCGCGCTGCTATCTCGAAATTCTGGCGCCGGTCGGGCCGGCGGGGCCCGGCGACGATCACTGGTGCCGGCTTGCCCGCGCGGCGCACGAGCCGCAGGTTTTGACCTACTGCCTGCGCAGTGCGCGCCCTTTGTCCGAGCTGGCGTCGACCTTCGAGGCGTTGGGCTGGCAAAACGCCGTGGTCGCAAGCAATGGGCGCACCACCCCGGAGGGGGTTCGGTTGCGCTGGCAATGGCTGGCACCGGCCGTCGAGCGGTTCGGTCTCGCCATTCCGTTCTTCATCGACTGGCTCGACTCGCCGCACCCCGCGGACTCCTTGCGCACCGTGCAACCTGACAGCGGCATTGTCCTGCAACGCTTCGCGGTGGGGCATCCGGATGCGGCCGAACTGCGGCGCACCCTGGCGGATGTGGGCTCGACGGTCGAAACCTATGCGGCCGACGATGTGCAGTTTCGCCTGCAGCTTGCGACGCCGCTGGGGACCGTTTCACTGTGAATGACGCGCACCCGAGGCCCGCTGATTGGCTCGGGTATCCCAAGGGTGCATTGCTGATCATCGGCGTCGAGTTCTGGGAGCGGTTCAGCTTCTACGGCATGCTCTCGATCCTCGCGCT
>JBARBX010000334.1:0-1668 GCA_049793535.1 Steroidobacteraceae bacterium
GCGCTGCGATCGAGTAGGTTGTCGATGTCGCTCATACGATACTTGGCCTCCGTACCCTGCGGAGCGTGCAAGGTGTGGGGATCGGGAAAGATGCCCATGCCCGCCATGATGGAGTACCAGGAAAACACCGGGTACCCCTTACCGAGCTCCTGCTGCCGAACGGGGGGTGCAATTCCCCGGCCCGACATCCACAGGCTTAGGAGCTGCTTCAGCGGCTCCGACAAATTGAGGTTGGCCGCATTCGCGCGCCAGTAGTCGGTGTCGGTTCGGCTGTTGGTCTTGTAGTGCGTGACGATGTAGTCGCGCGTGCCTTCGAAGTGCGCGTTGACCTGTGCATTGAATTTATCGTGGGCGGCGTCGCTCAAGTCGCCCTGTTCCAGACATTGCACGAAGGCTGCGGCCGTCTGCTGAATGAACAACAGAGCGGTCGCTTCCAAGGGCTCGATGAATCCCTGCGAGAGGCCGACGGCGAGACAGTTCCTGTTCCAGTGCTGGGTGACCCGCCCAATCTTCATCTTCAGGTGCCGCGCCGGCGTGTCCGATTCCAGCAGTCCCAGGTGTGCTCGCAACTCCCGCTCTGCCTCATCCGGGGTGCAGAACTGGGTGCTGTAGACATAGCCGTTGCCGAAGCGGCCGGTGAGCGGAATCTTCCACGCCCAGCCGTGCCGCATGGCGGTCGAGATGGTTTGGGAGGGCAGGGTGTCGCCGATCGGTGTCGGCATGGCGACCGCCGCGTCGTTGAAGAGATTCTCGGCGAAGCTCACGTACGGAGTCTTCAATGCCTGCGTGATCAGCAGGCCCGCGAAGCCCGTGCAGTCGACGAACAGGTCGCCGCCGATGGCGGGGCCCTCCTTGATGCCGAGCGATGCGATGGCGCCGCGCTCATCGAGGTTCGCCTGGAGCACGTGCGCGGCGACATAGCGGACACCGCGTTTGATCGCCTTCTTTTTCAGGAATTCGCCCAGCAACACCGAATCGAAGTGGTAGCCGTGCCAGATGTCGAACGGAAAATGCTCGGCCGGTTTGGGCGCGAGATGCTTCTCTGCCAGCCGGGAGGCGATGAAGAAGCGGTCCGGATGGGCATGCACATCGGCCCCGTTGACGCGTGCGTTCGTGTTGTGCACGAACTGCGTCATGGTGAGGTTGTCGAGCATGGACGCGAAAGGATGAAAGTAGCGCTCGAAGCCCGGCTTGGTGGACCAACCGTCGAAGGCAATGCCGCACTTGTAGGTGGCGTGACACTCGGGCATCCACTCGGACTCTTCTATCCCTACGCTGTCGAAGAACCCGCGCAGCCAGGGCGTCGATCCCTCGCCCACGCCGATGATGCCCACCGTCGGGGACTCGACCACGGTGATCTCGACGCCTTGTTCGATCAGCGAGCGGGCGAGCGTCAGTGCCGTCATCCATCCGGCGGTGCCGCCGCCCACCACGACGATTCGGCGCACCGTGGGCGGCAGCGCGGAGCGGCGTTCGGGTTCGCGTGCCGCTTCTGCGCTCGACTGGTTATAGAGAGTGGCGGTGACGCTCATAGCAGGCGGCGCAGCGGCTCGCTCCAGTGCTCGACCGGGCCGGCCACCAGCACTTGGATCTTGTCGGCCGCCGAGCGCGCGATGCCACGCAGGCCAAGCTTGGCTAACGCGGACTCGTCGATCCTTTCCGGCCGTG